>URYX01000107.1 GCA_900552225.1 uncultured Oscillospiraceae bacterium
CCCGACGTTTCCCGTCGGGAGCCTCTTCCCCTTGTCTTTCTGTTCGCTGCAGCTCCGCCGGCTTACGGCAGGAACGGCCACGGATCCACACGCACGCCGCCGGAATATACCTCAAAGTGCAGATGCACGCCGTAGGCACGTCCTGTCTCACCCATACGGCCGATCAGCTGGCCCTTCGTCACGTATTCTCCGTAGCTGACCAGCACGGAGGACAGATGCGCATACCGCGTCATATAGCCGTTTCCGTGGTCAATCAGCACATAGTAGCCCCAGCCCTGTCCGTACCAGTTGGAATAGTTGGCATCCACCACAACGCCGCCGTCCGCCGCCAGAATATCCGATCCGTAAGGCCCGAGAATATCCACACCGCGGTGGCCGGCATAGCCGTACCAGCCGTAGGACACGTTGTAGCAGCCGGGAGCCGGCCAGGTGAACTGGCCGGTCGCCACACCGGCCTGCGCATTGCCGTCCACCTTGTAGGCGCCGATGGCATACACCTGCGTCACCGGATTCTTGGTCACCTCAACCGATACGCTCTCGCGTCCGATCTCCACCCCGTCCACATAGCTGACGCGGTTTGTGTAGGTGCGAATCCCGTTTTCGCCGTAAATCTTCATATAGTTGTCCCCGATGAAGCGGGTGGTGTCGTACACCGTCTCCGTCTCAAAGGGAATCGCTTCCTCGATCTTCTCGATGCGCACCACCTGCACATCCAGATAACCGTAGGGCTCGCATACCACAAGCTCCGTCCCCGGCGCCATGGAGGAGGCCGAGAGCCCGTCATTCAGCAGCACCAGCTGCCGGGAGGTCAGTCCAAACTGCTCTGCCACCGACGCCAGCGTGTCTCCCTTTTTGACGGTATAGTGCTCCTCGGTAGCGGAACGGTCGGTCAGTGCCTCCTTCAGCCCGGCCATGGTCATTTCCGTCTCCGTCGGATACAGACCGTCCACCAGCTCCACATTCTGTACAAACGAAACCTCATCACTGTCATACGTATTGCTGCGGTGACTGTCGAGCAGCGCCTGCAGCAGCGCCTGCGCCTTCTGTACCGAGGCCACCGTTCCGATAAAACGGTCTTCCACATAAACGCCCGTCAGACGCGCCACCTCATCATTGTGCGACTGCAGGATCCGGTCGCACAGCTCCGTCTCCGTCAGCAGTGTATCCTCCTGCGCCAGGGTCATGGTCATGGTCGGCGTTCTGTCCACGGTAAAGGTAACATCCTTGGCCTTGGAAATACGTCCCTCCGCCAGCGTCGCTGCCGCATCGAATACCGCTTCGTCCGCAATATACCCGATCGGCTCTCCCATATACTCCAGCTTCAGGGCAAAGGTCGCGTGTCCCCAATAGCGGACACAGACGATCATGGCATAGGCCGCCGCAATCGGAGCCAGCAGGTTGAGCAGCGTCATCAGCCCGTGACGAAAGCGGTGTATCCCCCGGAACGGTGCCGTAACGGCACGCCAGATGCCCTCCAGCGGATGCCGCCTCCAGGCCTCCCGGATCTGGCGGACGGTGCGCGGAAAGCTCAGCAGAAAATTCTTCCATTCCTCGCCCCAATGCCGCACATGCTGCCAGATGGCCTGATTCCAGAAGCGCACCAGGCTCCGCCGCCACGGTGCGAACAGCTTTTTCAGCGTGCGCCGTACCTGGTGCCACACACGCATCGTCCGGATTCCCATGCGGTAACACACCGGATACAGCAGGTTTACGAGTCCTCCTCCCGCCTGATGCGCATCACCCTCCCGCTCCGAAGCGGAGCGCTTGTCCGGCGCGGACTTTTCCGCCCGGTTCTTTTTCCATTGCGGCATGGACTCACCTCCCTGTCCGTCGCTGCAGACCGCGTATTTTCCCGTCTCGTGTGCCGGGGCTGCGGTCTGTCTGTTCTCTGACTGTCATAAAGGTTACAAATTTGTAACCTTTATGACAGCCAGTATACCTCATTTTCCCGAAAAAAGCAACCCCTTTTCCGGCAGACGGCGAAAATTCCCTCTCTCTGCCGCAAAATCGGGGGCCCGTCCCCTTTCACGGACACTCACCGTCCGCCACCGAAAAGGCCCGTGCCCCCAAAAATCTACCTGTACCGAAAGCCTCTCCGAAGCCTCCCGCATTCCCGCGGAGCATCAGATATATCCTCGCTCTCCACCGGATAGGCCAGATCGGCCTTTTTCCAGCCCTTCAGAAGCTCCGCCATCCGTGCCGCCAGGGGACGCGCCCCTGCGAGATCGTGCTCCCGGTAGTTGCCGCATTCCTCCGGCGTGGCCCCGGGAATCTCCCCGGTATACTGCGCAATAAAGTGCAGCGCCTCCTGCGTCAGCGCAATCGACTCCTCATGCGTCATTCCGCGCGTCAGAAAATAAAAGCCCGTCCGGCAGCCCATCGGCCCGAAGTACACCACATGCTCTCCGAACCGGCTGTTGCGCACATATGTGGCAAACAGATGCTCCACCGTATGCATCACGGCATTCTCCAGATACGGCGGCGTATTCGGCTTCACACACCGCAGATCGTAGGTGGAAATATCCCCGTCCATCCGCGACAGATACAGTCCCGGCACCAGCACCTCATGGTCAATCTGAAAGCTGGCAATCTTTTCCATTGTATTCATCCGTATTCACCCTTCCGTCCGTCTTACAGCTTTTCCAGCACAGCGGCGGCCAGCTCGCGCGCCATCAGCAGCGCACTTTCCTCTCCGACCGAGGCCGAGGCAATACTCACGGTCAGCGCATACCCGCGCCCGTACACAAACAGCGTTTTCTGCGCGGCAAACCACCCGGCGTTGTCCCCTAAATTCGGCGCAGGCAGCAGCTCCGGGATCTCCGACAGCGTCTGCTCGAACCGCGACCGATCCTGCCGGTTCATATTGAGCTTGACACTGAACAGCCCATCCTCCGACCGGGCATACAGCTGAGTGCCGCTCTCCAGAACCTCCGGTTCACGCAGACTCTGCCCCGTGACCGCCTCCAGCTTTTCCCGCGTCAGCAGCGATCCGATCGAAAGATCCAGAAAATTCACGGTGGTATACGTGGTAACGGCCGGAGACGAGCTCTCCTCCGGCGCAGGCTGAGTATCCGTACAGGCACACAGCCCCCAGAGCAGCGAAACCAGCAGTCCCGCCGCAATCACGCGTTTCATGCTTTTGCCACACTCCTTCCGGTCGGCCTTTCCTTCGGTCGGTCCGGCCTTCTCCGCCCGTTTGCCCGTCGGCACCCAGGCCCGACTGTTTGTATTGTAGCATATTTTTCGACAAAAAGCAATCCGAAAAAAATCCGCGGCAACACGCCGCGGATTTCCCCGTTTACAGCTTATTTATAGCTTATTCAGACAACGCAGCCGGAGTACCGTCGGTTTCCGCAAGCCCCGTCCGTGCACCGCCCGCTCAGCGGCGATCCTTCCGCCGCTTGCCGAGCACGACGGCCGCGGCCGCCGCTGCGGCTGCTGCAACCCCTGCCGAAATTTTCCACCAAAGCCCGCGATGGGATTCGGCCGGCGTATCCGTATCGGGCGCGGTCGTCCCGTCCGCTCCGTTCACGGACGTTCCGTCCGTTCCGGCTGCCCCGGTTACCTCGGTGGCCTCGGTCGTTCGGTCACCCGGCGCATCCGACGGCTCCTCCGTCGTCTCCGTGGAAGTGTCGGTCGTCTCCGCGGCCTCCTCGCCGTTCAGCCACAGTGCCTTCCACGCCCTCTGATCCGCCTCAAAATCATAATACGGGTTGCGGGAGGGCTTGTATTTCGTGTCCTCTCCGAGGAAGGAGGGCCAGTAGAACACCCCGGCCCCGTCCACCTTCGCCCCCTGCTCCATGGCACGCCGCACCCCAATCAGGCAGTTTTCCAGCGTCTCCAGCGTCTCGCCGGTCGCCTTGTTGTAGTTCAGATGGTAATAGATCTCGCCGGAATCGGCATCCGGATAGCCGGGCGAGCCCGCACTCTTCCGGTCGTCGTATACCGGCACCGTGACCGACAGCAGGCAGTCAGGGTTGCTGCTGTGCGCAATCTGCTCCGCATACCACACACAGGTATTGACCGTCAGTGCAATGTACTGATCCCGCGTGCGGGTCACGCCCGCGGACACCCCGCCCCAGGAGGCCGGACCGACCGAATCGTAGATCATTGGGCTCAGCAGATCCGCCAGCTCAATGATCTGCGCCGCGTATTCCTCCGACCACAGCCGGTTGCGCGCCGGCGTGGCAATGCCGATCATGGGCTCTGCCCCGACCGTTTCGCGCACCGCACGCATCAGCAGCAGATACGCCTCCTGATAAGAGGCACGAAACGGCTCCACATCCATCTGCACCCCGTCCGCCGTATACGTCGCCCCGTCGCATTCCACGCCACTTTTGACAAAGATCTCGCTGATGCGCAGAATGTCCTCCTGAATCATGTCATGGAAGGTGCCCCCCTCCGGGCGCTCCAGCTCACCGTAGCTCATGGCATAGTTGATGCAGGCCAGCACCCGCATCCCGCGCTCATGCGCCGCCCGGATCCAGCGTCCGAGCCCCTCATAGGCAATCGAGTTGCTCAGCTTGCCGGAGGCCGAGACCCGATAGCATCCGATGTCGCAGTACAGGTACCGGATCCCGTACTCCTGCAGCGTATCCAGCCGCTGCTCTATCTTTTTCTCACCGATATCCCTGCTGCACCATTCATACGGTACATAGGCATGGTTTTCGGACGGCATCTCCGCCGCCTGCCCCTGAATTCCCGTCATTTCCGTCAACATCATCAGACATACCCCCCAACTTGCCATCCGTGCGACCCACCGTTTCATCCGCTCTCCTCCTGTCGAAGCCCCCGTGAGAAAACGATTACTATATAGACAGTATACCATGCTTTCCCGCACTTGGCAAGAGAAAAATCTCCGTGCCCCCTCTGCCGTGCGCAATTTCTGCGCAGGGAGGCCGTTTCCGGCGGGAACAGCCCTTTTCGCGCAGCCTCTCCGCCCCCGTCCGACGGCCTCCCTGCGGCGCACGGCGCAATTCACGGCCTACAGAATGGTGCTGCTCTCCGGATCCGGATCCTCCTCCCCGTCCCGGCTGCGGCGTACCAGGATTTCCGTGTTTTCAATCAGCTGCCCGAAGCCGTACAGGGTCAGTGACCCCAGCCAGGAGAGCAGCGCCCCGCCGACCATGACCAGCAGTCCCGACTGCAGCTCCCATCCGCCGTCAACGATCAGAACGATTCCTCCGAAAACCGAAGCCACAATCCCGAGCCACGTCAACACCTGCGCCACCGTTTTGATTTTTTGTCCCACATTCTGAAACATCCCCATACCCTCCTCAGGTTTTTTCTCAGTATAACACTTCCGCGAAACAATTTCAATCCGATTTTGAACGTGTGATTTTCTCCCCGCATAAACTTTCAAAAAACTGTTGCAATTTTTTAAAAGGTGTGGTATGATAAGGCGTAATCGTAAAAAGAGGAGGTGTGACCATGCCCAATATCCAATCTGCCAAGAAGCGCGTGAAGGTTATCTCGGTCAAGACCGCTCGCAACAAGGCGGCCCGTTCCGCTCTGAAGACGGAAATCAAGAAGGCCAACGCTGCGATTGAGAACGGTGCCGAGAACAAGGACGCGGCTGTGCGCGAGGCGATCAAAAAGATCGACCAGGCGACGGCCAAGGGACTCCTGCACAAGAATACCGCTGCACGGAGAAAGTCCGCCCTCGCCAAAAAGGCGAACGCCTGATTTTTGCAGACACCGTGTCACTGTCTGTGAAAATCCCCTCAACAAAGCCAACAAAAGCAGCCCACGCCGACTAACCCACGGCAGGCTGCTTTTTTGCATTTTCTGCTGCAATTTTTTTGAAAATTCCCGCAAAACTCCTTGTCACGCCCTCTGAAATACGGTATAATAACAAAGGATATGCAGCGATATATTCGCTCGGTCAATACGGAGGAGGCTCACCTATGAAACTCATACTCGCCATTGTCAACAAGGACGACAGCAACGCTGTCTCCTCCTCGCTGACAAAAGAGGGCTTTTCGGTCACCAAGCTGGCCACGACCGGAGGCTTTCTGATGGCCGGCAACACGACCTTCCTGGTCGGCACGGACGACAACCGCGTGGACGAGGTGCTCGGGATTATCGAGAAGCGCTGCAAAAAGCGCACTCAGGTGGTTCCCAGCAACACCTACGGAACCGGGGCCTATACGTCCTTCCCCGTGGAGGTCACGGTGGGCGGTGCCACCGTATTCGTGCTGAACGTCGATCGGTTTGAGCGGCTATGATACCGTCCGGAACCCGCTGGAGCGCCCTGTGCGGCAACGCGCGGCTGAAGGAGCAGCTGTCGGCCTTTGCCGACGCTGACCGCTTCCCCCACGCGCTGCTGCTGGAGGGCCCGGCCGGCAGCGGTAAGCGCACCGCCGC
>URYX01000108.1 GCA_900552225.1 uncultured Oscillospiraceae bacterium
GATCTGTTCCACCGCACCCTGCGAAATCTTCAGCATCAGCAGCGACTGCACATAGGTGGTCACCACCCCGAGCAGATACACCGTCAGCAGAATGAGCAGCGCCGTCAGAATATAGGTCAGCACCTCACTGCCGAGCAGCTCCGCCACCGGATCCGTAAACACCGTAATGATGCGGTCGGCAATACGCTCGGGGGCGCTCATGCTGATGACCGCCCCGGGCACTGTGGCCTCGGTCAGCTTGTTGATCACCGGTGCCAGAAAGTAGGAGCCGACAAGCGAGGTCAGCGTGCTGACCAGCATAAACACAAGCACCAGCACAAACCGGAAGCGGTAGGGCTTCAGATACCCGAGCATCCGCAGAATCGTCTTTTTGGCATCCTTCGGCCGCCCGTGGCCGCCGCGCCCGGGGCCGCCCGGTCCTCCGCGTCCGTGTCCCGGATGCATTCCCATGCCCTTGCCCGCCGCAGCACGGTTATACTGCTGCTGCAGACGTTCCAGACTTCTTGCCATCGCTCACGCCTCCTTTCTGTCCATCTGAGAATCGTAGATTTCCCGGTAGGTCTCGTTGTCCTGCATCAGCTGCTCGTGCGTACCGATGCCGACAATCCGTCCCTCATCCATCACTACGATCTGATCCGCCTCCATCACCGAGGTGATGCGCTGGGCAATGATGATCTTGGTGGAATCGGCCAGCTTTTCGCGGAAGGCGCGCCGGATCTGCGCCTCCGTGGCGGTATCCACCGCACTGGTGGAATCGTCCAGAATCAGCACCTTGGGATGCTTGAGCAGAGCCCGTGCAATACACAGCCGCTGCTTCTGCCCGCCGGAGACGTTCGTACCGCCCTGATCCAGCGGCGTATTGTATCCCTCCGCAAAGGTGTCGATAAATTTATCCGCCTGCGCATAGCCGGCCGCCGTCCGGAGCTCCTCCTCCGTGGCCCCGGCATCGCCCCAGCGCAGATTTTCCTCGATGGTTCCGGAAAACAGCGTATTTTTCTGCAGCACCATGCCGATGCCCTCACGCAGATGATAGAGCGAATAGTCCCGCACATTGACCCCGTCCACCAGCACCTCGCCCTCGTCCGCATCGTACAGGCGGGCAATCAGCGACACCAGCGTCGTTTTCCCGCAGCCGGTCGAGCCGATGATACCGACCGTGGAACGGGCGGGAATGGTCAGGCTGATATGGTCAAGCACGCTGTCCTCGCTCTGCTTGTAGTAGCGGAAGCTGACGTCGCGGAATTCCACACGTCCCTCCGTCACTCGGAGGTCGGGCTCGGCTGCGGACGCATCGCTGATGTCCGGCTGCTCCTCCAGCACCTCCCGGATACGCTTTCCCGAGGCCAGCGCACGGGACGAGATCATCAGCATCACGGTCACCATCATCAACGAGCTCAGAATCTGCGTCACATAGGTGATAAAGGCCGACAGGTCACCGACCTGCATTCCGCCCTCCAGCACAATGCCGCCGCCGAACCAGATCACGGCCAGCGTGGTCAGGTTCATAAAAATCGTCATCACCGGCTGCATGAAGATCATCACGCGCATGGCGGAGATGCCGGAGCGCTTCAGCTCGGCATTGGCCCTGCGGAACTTGTCCTCCTCCCGCTGCTCCCGGACAAAGGACTTCACCACCCGCACATTGGTCACATTCTCCTGCACGGTGGAGTTGAGCGCATCCACCTTGGCCTGCATCGCGGAGAAGCGCGGGAAGCCGATGGCGGCCACGCCGCCGATCACCACCAGCATCAGCGGCAGGGTCACGGCGAACACCACCGACAGCGACGGCTGCAGCGAAATGGCCATCACCAGCGCCGCCACCAGCATGCCGGGAGCGCGCAGTGCCATCCGCAGCATCATATTGACGAAATTCTGCAGCTGCGTCACGTCGTTGGTCAGCCGCGTCACGAGCGAGCCGGTGGAAAACTTATCGATATTGGCAAACGAATACTTCTGCACCGAGGCATAGGCATCGGCCCGCAGATCCGCCGCAAAATTGACCGAGGCCTTGGCGCCGAAATAGGCTCCGCCGACGCCGCCCGCCATCATCAGAACCGCCGTCAGTATCAGCAGCAGCATCGTTCCGAGGCTGCTCTCGACCGTCAGCGTTCCGGCATTGGCCCGGTTGATGATCCCGGAAAACAGCTTCGGCATCACGACCTCACCGACCACCTCCACGATCATACAAAGCGGGCCGATCACAAAATACGGCCAGTAGGGCCGCACATACTTCATAAACCGCTTCAATGCTCTGTCACTCCTTTTCTTCCTCCGTCGGTGTCAGATTCTCCTCAATCCTCCGGAGATAGCCGCAGAAGCACTGCAGCTCCTCCTCGGAAAACCCCGCAAACTGCCGGCGGACAAACAGCTCTTTTCCCTTGAGACAGCAGGCGTTCAGCGCCGCTCCCTGCTCCGTCAGCGTCAGCCGCACCACACGCCGGTCCTCCTCGTCCGCCGTGCGGCGGATGAGTCCGGCTGCCTCCATACGGCGCAGCGATACGGCCACCGTCGCCGGCGCCACCTGCAGCCGCTCGGCCAGCTGGCCCTGCGTAATTCCCGGCGTGCTTCCGATGTGGAACAGCACCGCGGGATGCCCGTTGAACAGGCCGCGGCTCTGGAAAAACCGCCGCGCCGCATTGCGGTGCACCGTCAAAAACGTGTGCAGCTGCGCATCGGCCTCCTCATAGGTCATGTCCTCGCCTCCTTACCGATTTTCCGGACCCTCCCGGGTCCCGGAATCTGTCCCTTAGTATAGCATAAATTTAGACGTCTATCAATCGGCAAATTTCCGATTGATAGACGTCTATCTAATTTCTTTTTGTGTATTTTGGCATCCGGCCGGTCAGGGAGTCTCCTCCGGCGGCGTATCCTGCTTTCCGCGTTTCCGGCGCGGCTTTTTCTCCGCTGCGGCCGGAGGATTGTAGACCGGGGTATGCGTCTCCTCGTCGATCGAGGCGAGATTCTGATAGGCCTCCGTCCCCACCGGCAGTCTCCGGTGCTCCAGCAGACGCTCCAGCAGCGTGCGCGCCAGCGTATACAGCACCGCAAACACCGGCACGCCGCACAGCATCCCGAAAAAGCCGAAGAAGCCGCCGCCGAGAATCAGCGCCACCATCACCCAGAAGCTGCTGAGCCCCGTTTTGGTGCCCATCAGCTTGGGACAGAGGATGTTGCCGTCCAGCTGCTGCAGCGCCAGAATGAAGATCAAAAACCACAGACACTGCAGCGGATTCTCCAGCAAAAGCAGCAGGGCGCTCGGAATGGCCCCGATAAACGGCCCGAACACCGGGATGATGTTGGTCACGCCGACCAGCACACCGATCAGCGCCGCATACGGCATCCCGCAAATCAGCAAGAACAGATAGCATATGCTGCCGATCAGCAGGGAATCCAGAATCTTGGCGGTGAAAAATCCACCGAACATCTTATGGGTCAGGGCCGCATTGCGCATCAGCCGGTTCGCTCCGCGGGTCGGCAGCAGGCAGTACAGCACCTTTTTGGTCTGGGACAGGAATTTTTCGCGGCTGTACAGCAGATAGATGGCAATCACCAGCCCCATCAGGCCGTTGAACAGCTCCCGCACCACCCCGCCGACACCGGCAAAGGCCCCGCCGAGCAGCGTCTCCATCTGCGGCAGCAGGGAGGTCTTGACCCAGGTCAGTGCCCCGTTGTACACCGCCTCCCAGATATGCTGCATATCCTCACCGAGGCCCTCTCCCTCGAACAGCCTTGAGAGCCATTTCGGAATTTCGACAATATAGGTGCCGGCGCCGTCCACGATCATTTTCAGGCTGGCAAACACCTGCGGCAGCACCATATAGAGCAGCGCCGCGATCAGCGCCAGCGCCAGCACCACCGAGATTGTCACACTCAGCGCGCGCGCCAGGGAAAAGGCCTTGTGCTCATTGTTCGGAAAGGCCCTTGCCCCGAGCTTTTTCAGCCCGTGCCGTTCCAGAAAATTGCTGAGCGGCGACAGCAGATAGGCAATCACCAGCCCGTAAAAAATCGGGCTCAGCACCGCAGCCACCGCCCCGATCCCTTTGCGGATTGTATCCCACGAGGTAAACAGCCACAGCAGACCGAGGCTCGCCACGATCACCGCAAACGCCGTCACCCCGGCATACAGATACTTCTTATCCCATCGGAAATTCATGATACATCCCCGTCCTTCGTCGTTCAGTCCGCCCGCTTCAGCACCTTGACAATCTCCCCGATATACATCCTGTGGTAATCCTTCGCCGCATAATGCGAGGCAATCGTCGGGTCCAAAAACCGTGACGGATCCAGATCCTGCGTATACATCTTCCGGCAGATCAGCACCGTTTCCGCCTCGGCAAAATACGGCGCCCGTTCCTCAAAGCAGGGGGTCAGCCCCGCTCTGGCCACCTTGTCGGTGTCCCGTCCCGACTGCGTTCCGCAGATCTGCAGCGCCTGCCGCTGGCCGCGGCCGAGGAAGGAGAGCGAGTATTCACGGTTCTCCTCCATAAACTCATAGGTATAGCGCGTCGGCCGCACAAACGCAAAGCTGACGTTCGCGTTCCACAGCACCCCGAGGCCGCCCCAGCTGGCCGTCATGGTGTTGAAGCGCTGGCGGTCGCCCGCCGTAACCAGCATCCATTCCCGTCCGATTTTGGAAAACACGTTTTCGTTCCACTGCTCCGGCTGAATCTCCAAAAATTTGTGCATCATCTGCTCCTCCGTTTCTGCCTGATCCATCCGCCCTCCCGGGCCGGCTTCTCTCCATTCTATGCACCGCATGCCGCTCCGTGAACCGCCGAAGGTCACAAATGCAGCAGCAGTGTGGCAATTTCAAAATAGACCATCAGCGACAGGGCATCCACAATCGTCGTAATAAACGGGCTGGCCATCACCGCCGGATCAAAGCCGACGGCCTTGGCCAGAATCGGCAGCGATCCGCCGACCAGCTTGGCAAACAGCACCGTGATAAACAGCGTCAGGCTCACCACCAGCGCCACCATGACGGTCACGGCGGGATTGTGCATCAAAAGACCATCCACGAGCAGCATTTTGCCGAAATTGACCGTTCCGAGCGCCAATCCGCACAAAATGGCCACCCGTCCCTCCTTCCAGAGCACGCGTCCGATATCCCGCAGCTCCAGCTCCCCGAGGGACAGCGCACGGATAATCGAGACCGAGGCCTGGCTTCCGGAGTTTCCGCCGGTATCCATCAGCATCGGAATAAACGCCGTCAGCACCACCGAGGCCTTCAGCTTATCCTCGAAGCCGCTGATAATCATCCCCGTAAAGGTGGCGGAGATCATCAACAGCAGCAGCCACGGAATCCGCTTCCCCCAGGTCTCCAGCACTCCGGTACGCATATAGGATTTATGCGTCGGCGTGATAGCCGCCATCATTTCGATATCCTCTGTTGTCTCCTCCTCGATGACATCCATGGCATCGTCGAAGGTGATGATACCGACCAGCCGCTGCTCCTTGTCCACCACCGGCAGCGCCATAAAGCCGTATTTCTGGAACTTTTCCGCCACCAGCTCCCGATCCTCATGCGTATCGGCATAAATCACATTGGTCTCCATGATGTCGCAGAGGAGGCTGTCATACGAGGCCAGCAGCAGATCCTTCACCGTCACCAGCCCGATCAGATGACGGTTTTCGTCGATGACATAACAGGTGTAGATGGTCTCCTTGTCCACACCGGTTTTCCGGATATGCTCAAAGGCCTGCTCCACCGTCATGTGCGCCTTCAAATCGACATATTCCGTCGTCATCAGGCTTCCGGCGCTGTCGCTCGGATATTTCAGAATTTCGTTGATGCTCTTGCGCATCTCCGGGTCGGTGTACTGCAGAATCCGCTTCACGACGTTGGCCGGCATCTCCTCGATCATATCGACCGCATCGTCCACGTACAGCTCGTTCATCACGTCGGCCAGCTCACGGTCGGTAAAGCCGCGCACCAGCTGCTCCTGCACATCGCCGTCCACATTGACAAAGGCCTCCGCCGCCAGCTCCTTCGGCAGCAGGCGGAAAAAGAGCAGCAGCTCCTCCTCGCTCAGCTCCTCCATCAGGACGCCGACATCCACCGGGTTCAGATCCGCCACCAGCTCCCGCAGCTTGACGAAACTTCGCGCGGTCAACAACTCCTGTACCGTTTCAAGCAGGCTTGCATTTTCCTTATCCATCGCGAACCCTCCTTAATCTCAAGCTGCGGGCTACCCCCGTATCTATATATAGGGTTAGTATACCACAAAAGGACCGGGGGTGCAACCCCGAACCGCCCTGAAATCCCCGCAAAAAAGACAAAAAATGCCGCGCGCAGCATTAAGC
>URYX01000109.1 GCA_900552225.1 uncultured Oscillospiraceae bacterium
CCCCGTGATCCCGTCGCTGTTTGGCGGAATCGGCATGGGCCTCGGCTTTACGGGGGCGCTGACGCTGCTCGGGGCCTTCCGCGAGCTGCTCGGCGCGGGGACGGTGTTCGGCGCACAGGTGCTGCCGGAGTCGGTTCCCCCGATCGGAATCCTGACCATGGCGCCCGGAGCCTTCTTTGTACTGGCATTTTTGGTGGCTGTGCAGAACCGGCTGCGTCAGCCGAAAAAGGGAAAGCCGGCGAAGAAGGAAGCGAAGGAGGGCTGCGGCGGCTGTGCGGCGTGCGGCCTGTGCGGCGGTGACAAGAAGGAGGAGACGGTATGACGGCGCTTTTGCTGACACTGGCGACGACGGCCCTGGTCAACAACGTGGTGCTGAGCCAGTTTCTGGGACTCTGTCCCTTCCTCGGCGTCTCCAAGCAGATCAAAACCGCCCTCGGAATGGGCGGCTCGGTCATTTTTGTGATTACGCTGTCCTCCGTGCTGACATGGTGCCTGGATGCGGCGCTGTTGCGCCCGCTGAACCTGGTGTACCTGCGCACGATTGTGTTTATCCTGGTGATTGCCGCTCTGGTGCAGCTTGTGGAGATGGTTCTCAAGCGGTTCATGCACGGGCTGTACCGGGCGCTCGGCGTATATCTGCCGCTGATCACCACCAACTGTGCGGTGCTCGGTGTCGCGCTGACGAACGTGCAGAAGGAGGCCGATTTTCTGACCGCCCTGGTGACCGGATTTGGCACGGCGTGCGGCTTTGCGCTGGCCATCGTGCTGCTGGCGGGCATCCGGGAGCGGATCGATGAGAGCCAAATACCGAAGCCGTTTCGGGGGATGCCCATTGTGCTGCTGTCGGCGGGACTGATGGCAATGGCGTTTTTCGGCTTCAAGGGCCTGTTATAAGGAGGGGACCGTATGGATACCGTATCCATTCTGACGGCGACGGCGGTGGTCGGCGGCTGCGGGCTGCTGATCGGCGCCGGACTCGGGCTGTTTCAAAAGCTGTTTGCCGTCCCGACGGACGAGCGTGAGGGGCGGGTGCGTGAGTGCCTGCCCGGCAACAACTGCGGCGGCTGCGGCTATGCCGGCTGCGATGCGCTGGCGAAGGCCATTGCCGCGGGAGAGGCCCCGGCGGATGCCTGCCCGGTGGCGGGTCCCGAGGGGGCCGGGCGCATTGCCGCGGTGATGGGGCAGGAAATCGGCCGGACGGAACGCCGCACGGCGTTTGTGCGTTGTGCGGGAACCTGCGGCAGGGTGAAGCAGGAGGCCGTCTACGACGGGCCGCAGGACTGCGCGCAGGCCGCACAGGCGCCCGGACACGCCGGACGCGCCTGCCATTACGGCTGCACGGGGCTCGGCAGCTGTGCCAGGGCCTGCCCGTTTGATGCCATCGAGATGACGGACGGCATTGCCCGCGTGGACCGGGAGCGCTGTACGGCGTGCGGCATCTGTGTGCGTACCTGCCCGTTTGCGCTGATTGAGCTGGTGCCCTATGAGGCGGAGGCGGGCGTGCAGTGCTGTTCGCACGATACCGGAAAACGGACGCGGAGCGTGTGCGAGGCGGGCTGCATTGCCTGCGGCAAATGTGTCAAGGTATGTCCGAGCGAGGCCATCGTGATGGACGACCGGGTGGCCTATGTGCGGCAGGAGCAGTGCATTCGCTGCGGCAAATGCCGCGAGGTCTGTCCCGTACAGGTGATTCATCGGCCCAGCCGGTGAAATCCAGACAAATAAACGACCGCTTTCCGGATACACTAAACAAAGCAATCGGGGAACCGCCGTTTCGGAAACGGCATATTGCCCCGTTTGGCTTGTCGGATTGAAATGTGTATGACGGAAAGGATCGATGCAGGATATGAAACGGTTAGGGATGACGGCCCTGGCGGCCCTGCTGCTGGCCGGAGGCCTGACGGCGTGCTCGCGCACGCCCGGCGGCTCGTCCGCGCCCTCGGGCTCCGCGGCTCCGACGCAGGGAAAAGGAACGCTCCGGATGGGGCTGGAGGTGGAGGCCGGTTATACGGCAGACGCGGAGGGTGCGCAGCTCCATGCGCTCGCCGCGGCCGTGCTTGTGGACGGCGACGGCCGCATTACGGCGTGCCGTCTTGACGAATGGGAGCTGGATCCGAAGACGGAAAACGGGGTGCTGGCCTCCGTGACCGACCGGCGCACCAAGGGGGAGCGCGGGGACTCCTACGGCATGAAGGCCGCCTCGCCCATCGGGCGGGAATGGGATGAGCAGGTCGATGCATTTTGCCGCTATGTGGTCGGAAAAACCGCCGATGAGGTGGCAGCCGTTCCGCTGCAGGACGGCAAGGCGGCGGACACCGATCTGGCCGCCTCCTGTACGGTGACGGTGACGGGATTTCTCCGCGTGACCGAGCGCGCCGTGCGCGGAGCCGTGCCGTGCGATGCGGCGGCCGCGGATTCGCTGCTCCTGGCGGTGACCACGACGCAGACGGGCTCCGGCGAGGAGACGGAATACAGCAGCGATATTGCCGCGGTGGCATGCGATGCGGGAGGACGGGTGACGGACTGCCGACTGGATACGCTGCCGATGGCTCTGGCGCTGCAAAACGGGCTTCCGGTTTCCGGAAGCGGCAGCTATACGACGAAGCGTCAGAAGGGGGATGCCTACGGCATGAAGGCCGCGTCCCCGATCGGACGGGAATGGTACGAGCAGGCGGATACGCTGCAGCAGGCACTGCGCGGCAAAACGGCGGAGGAGATCCGTGCCATGCCGCTGCAGGACGGCAAGGCGGCCGATCTGAAATCCGGCTGCACGATTACGGTATCGGGTCTGCTGGAGACGGCAGTCAAGGCATTGGAGCAGACAAGGTAATCAGGAAAAATATGCCGTTTCCGAAACGGCAGCCTCCGATGCCCTTGTCTGCCGGAAAGGGGGAAACCGCAGATGCACGGGCAGAGCAGATACCGCCGGATGACGGCCGTGCTTCTGGCGGTTTTCCTTTTGCTCGGCACGGCCGCCTGCGGCGCACGCGGCCCGACGCTGTATCAGACCACGTTTCTGGACGTGTTTGACACGGCGACGACGGTGAATCTGTATGCGGACAGCGAGGAGCAGTTCCGGCAGTATGCGGATGCCGTGCGGGAGCAGCTGCTGAGCTATCACCGACTTTATGACATTTACCGGTCGTATGACGGACTGGTGAATCTGAAAACCGTCAACGAGCAGGCGGGACAGTGCGAGGTTGCGGTCGATGACCGCATCCTGGAACTGCTGGCTTACGGCAAGACGCTGTACACACAGACGGACGGACGGGTCAATATCGCCTGCGGGCGGCTGCTCGGCCTGTGGCATGCCTGCCGGGAGCAGGCGGCCGCGGGGCAGAGCGTGACGCTGCCAGATGGGGAGGCGCTGCGCGAGGCCATGGCCCATGCCGATCCGGAGCAGGTGATTCTTGACCGGGAGCGCGGTACCGTGCGCTTCGCGGACCCGCAGCTGCAGCTGGATGTCGGGGCCATTGCCAAGGGCTATGCCGTGGAGCAGGTGTGCCGTTTTCTGCGGGAGCAGGGACTTTCCGGTGCGGTCAACGCGGGAGGCAATGTGCGCGTGATCGGCACCAAGCCGGACGGCAGCCTCTGGAAAATCGGCATCGAGGATCCGACGCAGCCGGAGCAGTATGCGGGAGTGGCGGAGGTGTCCGACGGTGCGGTGGTGACGAGCGGCGACTATCAGCGCTATTTTGAGCAGGACGGGGTGCGGTATGCGCACATCATCGATCCGCAGACCGGCTATCCGCCGCGCTATATGCGCTCGGTGACGGTGGTGACGTCCGATTCCGCCTGGGCGGACGGGCTGTCCACGGGCCTGTTTTTGATGACGGTGGAGGAGGGCCTGGCCTTCGTGGAGCAGCGGCAGGGGGTCGAGGCTCTGTGGATTCTGGAGGACGGATCACAGGTACGCAGCAGCGGTATGCCGTGTCAGGCGGCGGGCGTGCTGCAATAAGGGAGCAGGTATGAAAAAAAGCAGCGAGGAGCAAGGAAGCCGGATACGGAGCGGGCTGGCGGGAGCATGTGTCATGGTGCTGCTGACCGCCGGTCTGCTGTGGGGGAGCGAGGCCTGGTATCGGGCAGCATTCGGAAAATACGAAACGAGGGTTGCCCCCTACGGAACGGTGACCGCAGAGCAGGAGCTGCCGCTGCCGGCTTATGCGGCGGATTACGGAGTGCGGCGGCTTGCCGCGGGCCGCGATGCCTCGGGGGCATTGCTGGCCTATGCCGTGGAGACGGCGGTGGAGGGCTATGCGGGCCGCGAAATCGTGATACGGGCGGAGATACAGGCGGACGGAGAGCTTCTGCGGGAGATGCGGGTGCTGTCCCAGAAGGAGGACCGCTATTACGGCGACCGTATTGCGCTCGACTCCTTTGCCGAGCGCTTTGAGGGCTGCTATCTGCCGCTGCTGCTGCCCGGTCAGGCCGGGCGCGGCTCCCGCGTCGATGCGCTGTCGGGTGCCACCGGCTCCTCGACGGCGGTGTTCCGGGCGGTGAATCAGGCGTATGCCTTTCTGCTGCGCGCGCTGGGAGAGGGGGAGCTGTCGTGAGCCTGCAGCGGCCGCTCCGCCTGCGGAACATACGAAGGAGCACGGCTCTGTGCCTGGCCGGACTGGGGCTTTTACTGGCGGTCTGCGCGGTGCTGCTGGCTGTGCAGCGGCAGAAAACGGGCCTGTATGCCGTGGTGGCGGTGGACGGGGAGCAGGTCGCCCGCCTGCCGCTGGCGGTAAACCGCGAATACACGGTGACCACGGAGCGCGGCCGCAACATCGTGGAGGTGCGCGACGGGGCGGTTTGCGTGCGGGAGGCCGACTGCCCGGATGCCACCTGCGTGCGGCAGGGGAGCGTGCGCCATGTCGGGGAATGCATCGTCTGCCTGCCGCATCGGCTGGTCGTGACCGTGGAGGGCAGAGAGGGAGAGGAGGTGCTCGGCGTTGATGCGCGAGCGTGAATTGTCCCGCGGGGCCACCGGGGCGCGGTCGGCTGCGGGGCGGGTGGCTCTGTATGCCGTTTTGCTGGCGCTGGCCTTTGTGCTGACCTATGTGGAGCATCTGTGCCCGCTGCCGATCGTCGTGCCCGGGGTGCGCCTCGGACTTGCCAATCTGGTGGTGCTGGCGGCGCTGCAGCTGCTGCGGCTGCCGGAGGCGTTCGGCATCGCATTGGCGCGGATTGCGCTGTCCGCGCTGCTGTTCGGGAATCTCTCCGGCTTTTTTTATGCGCTGTCCGGAGGGTTGCTCAGCTTTGCGGTGATGGCGCTGCTGTGCCGCTGCACGGAGCTGCCGTGCGTATGCGTCAGTGCCGTCGGCGGCCTCTGCCACAATCTCGGACAGCTGGCCTGTGCCGTCCTGGTGACGGGAACGCCCGCACTGATCGGGTATCTGCCGGCGCTGGCGCCGGCCGGCATCGTCAGCGGAGTGCTGGTGGGGCTGGCGGCGCAGGGTGTGCTGCCAGCTCTGCGGCGGATTCCGTATCGGCTTTGAAATAAGACAGCCCCGCGTTGCCGGAAAAAGCAGGCATAACCTTTTGGTGACCCGCATAAGATGTGGTAAGTCCAAGCCAAGAGGTGATAGGCCATGAAAGGGGCAGTTGAGGAACGCGCCGTCGAGCTCGGAGAATATATCATTGAACACAATGCCACTGTCCGTGCGGCGGCTCAAAAATTTCATGTCAGCAAATCTACTGTACATAAGGATGTATCGGATCGGCTGCAGTCGGTGAACCCGCAGCTTTACGGGCAGGTGCGGCAGGTTCTGGATGTCAACAAGGCGCAGCGTCATATTCGCGGAGGAATCGCCACGCGGGAAAAATATCTGCAGAAGGCCGAGGAGCCCTTTTCGCTGTAACGGAGAGTCAAAGCGGGGGCCGCCTTTCCCGAAGTGGGGCAAAGCGCAAATTTCTGTGATTTTTTGCTTGACATTTCGGGGGACAGATGCTATAATACGATACGCAGTCCGAGGACTGCGGTTATAGGAAGTATGCGAGAATGCTGGAATTGGCAGACAGGCACGTTTGAGGTGCGTGTGTCGAAGACGTACGGGTTCAAGTCCCGTTTCTCGCACCATCAAGAGGCTATAAAAAAGATATAGCCCGTGAAAAGCCCGATAAAATCGGGGTTTTCACCGTTTATACGGCAAAATTTCAGCGAACCGTTTTGACAGATATAAAAATGATGTTTTCCCTTTGTTGGATGTCTTGAACTCTCACACAACCGAATAATGATACGCAAGGCAGATAGAAATCAAAAATCTATCTGCCTTTTTTATTACCCTAAAAAATGAGAAAACAGATATGCTGCAG
>URYX01000110.1 GCA_900552225.1 uncultured Oscillospiraceae bacterium
CGGTAGAAGACATTTATCCGGAAAAAGACACGCGAGTATTCGATTTCGGGCTGCTGGACAAGGTGATGGAAGGCGCGCACCGGCCGGGGCATTTCTCCGCAAATTTTCGGGTTCTTTTCGGGAAAATCCGTTGACAAAATCCGGAAAGCTGTATACAATAGGAATGAATCGTGAATCTGCGATGACGGGGAGAAGTACCGGCGACGGCGGCCCGACAGAGAGGATCGCACAGGCTGAAAGCGATCTCGGGAGACGCGCGGGGAAATGCACCCTATCAGCACGCGGGAGGAAGGGGACCGGCTTCGGTTCCTGCGTATGCCCGCGCGGAGCCCCCGTTACCGGGCCGGGACGTCAGAACTGTCCCTTGAGTGAAATTCAGGAGTGGAACCGCGTGGAAAACGCCTCCTTCGCTGCGCCGGACGGCGGGCGAAGCAGGCGCTTTTTTTGTAGAGCGCCGACCGGGCGGAGCTTCGGGCCTTTGCCGACGGCAGCAGGCCCCGGATGCTCCGGCTCGCGGGGCGTCTCGTTTGAGGAAGGGAGACTCAGCATGTGGAGAGAACGCAGGCGGCGGGACATTGCCGCCGTGCAGGAGCGCGACGCGGCTGCACGCTCCAAAATAGAGATTGCCCTGCTGTATAACGGCGTCAAGGCGGTGCGGGCTCATCGCCGCGCCAACTGGCTGTACCGGCACGGTCTGCGCTTCTGGGCGCGCGCCGTATCCCAGCGGTGCGTGCGCCGGACGGGCATCGAGATTCACCCGGCGGCGGTCATCGGGGACGGTCTGTTTATCGACCACGGTGTGGGAGTCGTGATCGGGGAAACGGCGGAGATCGGGCAGAACTGTACGCTGTATCAGGGGGTGACGCTCGGCGGCACCGGCAAGGACAAAGGCAAGCGGCACCCGACGCTCGGTGACAACGTGCTCGTCGGCGCGGGGGCCAAGGTGCTCGGCCCGATCACCATCGGCAATAACGTGAAGATTGCGGCGGGAGCCGTGGTGCTCGACAATATCCCGGATAACTGTACGGCGGTCGGCGTGCCGGCACGCGTGGTGCGCCGCTGCGGGAAACGGACGGATGCGCTCGATCAGGTGCACATCCCCGACCCGGTGGCGCAGGAGCTCTGCCGGATGCAGACACAGCTGGAGACACTGGAAAAACAACTGAATCTTCTGCGGGGTGTTCCGGAGGACGGGACGGCCGCGGAGGCGGGAAGGGAAGGATAAACACCATGCGTATTTTCAACACACTGACCCGTAAGGTAGAGGAGCTGGTTCCGCAGAAGGAGGGGGAGCTGCGGGTGTATGCCTGCGGCCCGACCGTGTACAGCTTCATCCACATCGGCAACGCGCGGATGCTGTGCGTCTTTGACGTGCTGCGCCGCTATCTGGAGTGGCGTGGCTACACGGTGCGCTTTGTGCAGAATTTCACGGATATCGACGACAAGATCATCCGCCGGGCCAACGAGGAGGGCGTGACCTACGATGTCATCTCCGAGCGGTATATCCGTGAGTACTGGACGGATGCCAGGGGGCTGAATATCCGCGAGGCCACGGTGCACCCGCGCGCCACCGAGAACATGGACGAGATCATCGCCATCGTGGAGGAGCTGATCCGCAAGGGCCACGCCTACGCCACCGAGAACGGCGATGTCTACTTCCGCCCCGCCACCTTCCCGGAATACGGCAAGCTGTCCCATCTGCCGCTCGACGACCTGGAGGCGGGCGCGCGGATCGACGTCAGCGAGCATAAGGAAAACGCGATGGATTTCGCGCTGTGGAAATCGGCCAAGCCCGGCGAGCCGAGCTGGCCGTCCCCGTGGGGGGCAGGCCGCCCGGGATGGCATATCGAGTGCTCGGCCATGGCGCGGCGCTACCTCGGCCCGACCATCGACCTGCACTGCGGCGGACAGGACCTGATTTTCCCGCATCACGAAAACGAAATTGCACAGAGCGAATGCTGCAACGGGGTGCCGTTCGCCCGCTACTGGATGCATAACGGCCACGTCAACGTGGATAATAAAAAAATGTCCAAGTCGCTCGGCAATTTTTTCAATGTGCGCGACGTGGCGGAGCGGTTCGGGTATGAGCCTATCCGGTTTTTCCTGATCTCCTCCTCCTACCGCAGCCCGATCAACTACACGGCGGACAGCATTCCGCAGGCGCAGGCGGCGCTGCTTCGCCTGTATAACTGCCGCTCCGCCCTGCGCTTTGCGCTGCAAAACGCGACGGACGGCGAGGCGGATGCGGCGCTGGCGGAGACGCTGCACGGATTTCGCGAGCGCTTCATCGCCGTGATGGACGACGATCTCAATACGGCCGACGGCATCTCCGTGGTGTTCGAGCTGGCGCGGGAAATCAACCTGCGCACCGCGGCGGGCACGGTGGTGCGTGCCGACGGCGAGGCCATGCAGGCTCTGTTTTCGGAGCTGACCGGCGTGCTCGGGCTGCTGTACCGCGAGGACGGAGAGGAGTCCTCTCCGGATGAGGAGGTAGAGGCGCTGATCGCGGCGCGGACGCAGGCGCGCAGCGCGAAGAACTGGGCGGAGGCGGACCGCCTCCGCGATGAGCTGAAGGCGCGGCATATCGTGCTGGAGGATACGCCGCAGGGTGTCAAGTGGCACAGGGAGTAAGCGTATGAGACATTGCATACCGTGGATCAAAACCGTGGGCTACCCCCTGCTGACCGGCGTTTTGCTGTGGCTTTCGGTCTCGTGGCAGAGCGCCATGCGCACGGCCACCCGGGAAACGGCCTTTTTCCATGCACTGTTCGGCTGCTTCGTGATTGCCTGCTGCCTGATCGGTGCGGCGCTGTACGCCTGGATCGGCTATGTGCGCCGTGTGCGGGAGCACCGGGCGGACGTGTGGCTCTGCCTGACGGTCGGGGCCGCCCTGATGGTGCTGACGCTGGTGGCCTTTTTCCGCTACGGCGGACTGGAGAGCATCTCCCACGAGGAGGGCGCGCGTGCCGAAAATTTTCTGATGGTGGTGCTGTCGGTGCTGCCGCTTCCCTTTACGGTGCGCGCCCTGACGCTGGCGCTTCCGGGCCCGAGGGAGTCCCGGGCACTGCGGTATACGGCGTGGGGCCTGGCGGCCGCTTCGGTGCTCGCCTATGTCCTGCTGACCGTATGCGGCGGACTGTTTCGCCTGGTGCCGTAGACAAAGCCGCCGGGGTACAAACGTTTTGAAACGGAATGTTTCCCCGTTTGCTTTGTCTCAAGGAAGGAGAAGCCTATGACGGATGTACTCATTATCGGTGGAGGGCCTGCGGGGCTGAGCGCGGCGATTCAGACGCGCGCCCGCGGCAAAACCTGCCTGGTGCTCGGAAACGCCCCGTCCCAGAGCCTGCTGACGCGTGCCGAGCGGGTGGACAACTATCCCGGGCGGCGCGGCAGCTCCGGGAAGGAGCTGCTGCAGAGCATGCGCCGCGAGGCGGAGGAGGCGGGTGCGGAATTTGCGGAGGGCCGCGTGATTTCGCTGTCCCCGATGGGAGACGGCTTTGCGGCGGCCACGGAGACGCAGATTTATGAGGGGCGGCGTGCCATCCTCGCGGTGGGCGCGGCCTCGGCCGCACCGCTCGAGGGGGAGCGTGAGCTGCTCGGCCGCGGTGTAAGCTACTGCGCCACCTGCGACGGGATGCTGTACCGCGGGCAGCGCGCGGTGGTGACGGGAACCGCCCCCGAGCTGCCGCAGGAGGCTGCCTTTCTGCAGAGCATCGGCGTGGAGGTGACGGTGATCACCCGCCGGCCGGTGGCGCTGCCGGAGGGTATCCCGGCCCGCACGGCCTCGCGCCTGCGCCTGATTGCCGCGGACGGCAGGCTCGCTGCCGTGGAGGCGGACGGAGAACGGCTGGAATGCAGGGGCGTGTTCATTCTGCGCCCCATGCTGGCACCGGATACGCTGGTGCACGGGCTGGCGCTGGAAAACGGCTATGTGGCCGTGGACCGGCAGATGCGCACCAACATTCCGGGATTGTATGCCGCGGGCGACTGCACGGGAAAGCCGCTGCAGATTGCCAAAGCGGTCGGTGAAGGACTGGTGGCCGCCTCGGAGGCGGCCGGAGAGGAGACGTAACAATGGTACTGCATTGGAATGAGGAAGAATTTGAAAAGGGGATCGACGAGTATCCGGTGCTGGCGGTGGATTTCTGGGCGGACTGGTGCATGCCCTGCCGTATGATGGCCCCGCATATGGACAAGCTTGCGGAGGAATACGAGGGCCGTCTCACAGTGGCCAAGGTGAACGTGGATGAGGCGCGCGATCTCGCCGTGTCGTTCGGCATCCAAAGTATTCCGACGGTGCTGTTTTTCAAAAACGGAGAGGTGGCGGAGGAGCTGGTCGGGCTGACCTCCTATGACGACCTGAAGCAGGTCGCGGATCGATGCCTGTAAGCGTCTGCCGCCTGTGCCCGCGTGCCTGCGGAGCCGATCGGCCGTCCTCCCGTGCGGAGGGCGGCCGTTACGGCGTCTGCGGGGAGGCGCGGCTGCCGGTGGTGGCCCGCGCGGCGGTGCATCGCTACGAGGAGCCCTGCATCAGCGGCACCCGCGGCTCTGGAACGGTGTTTTTCAGCGGCTGCCCGCTGCGCTGCGTCTATTGCCAGAACCGTCCGATCAGCTTCGGACACGCGGGCCGCGAGCTGACAGTACCGCAGCTGCGCCGCGTGATGGAGCGGCTGGCGGCGCAGGGGGTACATAACCTGAATCTGGTGACGCCGACGCATTTTGTGCCGGCGATTGCCGAGGCTCTGGCCGCGCCGCTGCCCGTCCCCGTGGTGTACAATACCGGTGGCTACGATACGCCGGAGACGCTGCGGCTGCTGGAGGGCAAGGTGCAGGTGTATCTGCCGGACCTGAAGTATGCCCTGCCGGAGCCGGCCGCGCGCTATTCCGCTGCGCCGGATTATCCGCAGGCGGCGCAGGCCGCCCTGCTCGAAATGTACCGCCAGACGGGCCCTTACCGCCTGGACGGGGAGGGGATGATGGTGAGCGGGGTGCTGATTCGCCATCTGATCCTGCCGGGCGGGCTGGAGAATACCCGCCGGGTCATCGATTTCGTTGCGGACGCGTTCCCGCGCGGCGCGGTCCGGTTCAGTCTGATGAGCCAGTATACGCCGGTGGACGTGCCCGACGGCTACCCCGAGCTGCGGCGGCGCATCACGCGGCGGGAGTATACCCGGGCGGTGGAGTATATGCTGTCCCGCGGGATCGAGGACGGCTATGTGCAGGAGCGCTCCTCCGCCGCATCGGAGTATATCCCCGCGTTTGATCTGACCGGCGTCGAGGACATATAAATTCAGAATTCAGAGATATATATCTTTAAAATGGCAAAACGGCAGCTCCGCATTTTCTGCGGAACTGCCGTTTTTTTGTCGTTTTATTGTTTTCGTCGGACCGCCCGAAGACAGCTCCGGCCCGTGACTTCCTTTTTGAGGAGGTCACGGGCCGGAGCTGTTTATTGTATGTCCGCATCGCGGCCGTATCTGCCGCCGGCAGGAAAAATATGCGGCGGCCGACGGAATGTGGCAAAATCCGAGCCGGGAATGGGGTATGATAAGCGTGTCGGCTCCGCCGTGCACGGCGGAGGACGGAGGGGACGCTGCTTGCGGAAAGGAAGGAGAAAATTATGGAGATACAGTGGGACGGCGATGTGCTGACCGCCCGCCTGACAGGGGAAATCGATCATCACAGCGCCGGAGAGCTCAGAAGGCAGATTGACGAGGCGGTGGAATGCGGACATCCGCGCGAGCTGCATCTGAACTTTGAACGGGTCAGCTTTATGGACAGCTCCGGCGTCGGGCTGATTATGGGACGCTATCGCCTGATGGGAACGCTGAACGGGACGCTCCGCGTGGAGGCGGTGCCCCCGTCCCTGGAGAAAATGATGAAGCTGGCCGGGCTGGAGCGGCTCCCGGTCTGGAATACGGTATGTGAAAGGAAGCGGGTATAAATGAAACCGATCAATGAAATGAAAACGGCGTTCCCGAGCTGTTCCGCCAATGAGGCGCTGGCGCGCGGCGTGACGGCGGTGTTTGCGGCGCAGGCGGATCCGACGGTGGACGAGCTGGCCGATCTGCGCACGGCGGTCTCGGAGGCGGTCACCAACTGCATCGTCCACGCCTATCCGGACCGTATCGGCCGCATCGGAATGCAGCTGCGCCTGTACGGGGACGGACGGCTCGTTGTGAGGATCAGCGACTGGGGCTGCGGAATCGCGGACGTGAAGCAGGCGATGACCCCGCTGTTTACAACGGGCGGCGAGGAG
>URYX01000111.1 GCA_900552225.1 uncultured Oscillospiraceae bacterium
CCGCTGCCTCCGTCTCCGGTGCGGCCGGGGCCGTTTCAAAGAAACGCTGCGCCTCCTCCGCTGAGGGGAGCTCCCCGGCCGGGGCCTCCTCGGTCTGCAGAGAGCTCAGAAGCTCCTGCAGGCGCACGCCTGCCGCATCGTTCTGGCGCGCAACGGCGGCCCGTTCCTCTCCGATGCGCTGCCGGGTCTCTCCGAGCTGCGCCTCCAACACGGAGACGGAATCCTCCAGCGCCGTCAGACGCTCCTCACTGTAGCGGCAGGAGGCGGCAAGAAAGCTCTGACCGCAGACCTGCACCTCGTCGATGCGGGCGCAGATACCGTCCAGCGCGGCGCGAAGCCGGGCGTTCTCCTCCTCCAGTGCCCGAAGACGGGACGTCAGCTGCCGCCCATAGGTGCGGCTTTGCTGCAGTGTCTGCTCGGCGGTTTCGCAGCGGGTACGCAGATTGCTCAGAGACTGAAGCTCCCGCTCACGGTCGGCCAGTGTTTCCTGCGTCTGCTTCAGCTCCTGCGCGGCGGCCTTGTATTGCTCCAGCTGATCGCGCATCAGGCGGTTTTGGCGGTTGTGCTCGTGCACCAGTTCCTCCAGCTGCGTATGGCTCTCGCTCAGCGCCCTGTGCTCCTCGCTGAGCCGTGCCAGCTCGTCGGCCTGGCCGACGGAAAGAGCCTGTGCCGCGGCGGCGGCCTGCCGGGCCTCGTCCAGCTGACGGAGGAGCATATCCTCGCGTGCCTGATGCTCGGACTTCAACTCCTCAATATAGCGTAAAACGTCCTGCCGGTGAAATCCGTGCAGACTGGAGCGAAATTCGCCGGATTCTGCCATGATCTGCTCCTCCCTCCCAAACCTTGACCGGAATATAACACAGACAAAGCGCTCAGGGTACACCTGCTTTTGAAACGGCATATCTCCCCGATTGCTTTGTTTATTATAACAGGACTGCTTTTAAAAAACAAGACCTAAAATCGGCAAAACGGCCGCGGGACTTCCGTTCCTGACGGGAGAAAGCCGCTTTCCGGCCCGGCCGGTCTGTCCGCCCGCTCCGGGAAGCGATAGGGAGACAGTAAAAAAATCGGCAGGCACCCTTGAGATGCCTGCCGATTTTGGTCGGAGTGACGGGATTCGAACCCATGGCCTCTTGGTCCCGAACCAAGCGCTCTACCAAACTGAGCTACACCCCGACGCAGAAAGCTGCTGCGGCATTTTGCCGATGAAACCGGAAGCTCTTCCTGCTCCAAAAGCTCGGGAACCGTTACAGCTTTGCCATTATACAGCTTTTCCGACGGTTTGTCAACCCATTTTTTTGCAAAAGACGGAGAAAAACGTGTTTTTTTCCGAAAGCCCTGCGGCAAGGCACCGCCGCAGGCCGCCGCGGAACCGACGGGCAGATGGGAGGACGCAGACGACAGGGACGGGAAGCCTTGGGGAGTCAAGGCTTTGCCGCTTTTTTGCTTTTCGAAAAAGGAAACGTTGACAAATCTGCGGCCGGTATGTTACTATGCATACGGAAGGGCCGCAGCCACCCGACGGGCGGGGGCACGGCCGAAACAAGAAAACGGGTGATGAGCGGATGAGATTTTACGAAAGCATAGCGAAAACCAGTGAAAACCGGCTGCCGCAGCGCAGCTATTATATTCCGTCCGGGGTATCGGAGTATACCCTGCTCAACGGAGAATGGCGGTTCCGGTATTTTGCGCGGGACATCGACTATACGGCGGACATCGACGCGTGGGATACCACGCCGGTCCCCTCCTGTTGGCAGCTGCACGGCTATGAAAACCCCAATTATACCAACGTGGCCTACCCTTATCCCTGCGATCCGCCGTATGTGCCGGATGACAACCCTCTCGGAGTGTACGAACGGGAGTTCACGCTGGAATCGCTGTTCGGACAGGTATATCTGGTGCTGGAGGGGGTCTGCTCCTGCGCCGAGGTGCTGGTCAACGGCCGTGAGGTGGGCTTTACACAGGGCAGCCACCTTCAGGCGGAGTTTGATCTGACGGAGTATGTACGGGAGGGGCAGAACACCCTGCGCGTCAAGGTGTACAAATGGAGCTGTTCCAGCTACCTCGAGGATCAGGATTTCTTCCGCTTCAACGGCATTTTCCGCGACTGCTATCTGCTGCAGCGCCCGCAGGGTCACATTGCCGACGTGCATATCGTGGCGGACGGCACCTCCGTCGAGGTGACGGCGGACCGTGCGGCAGATATCACGCTGCTTGCGCCGGACGGAAGCCCGATCGGCTTTGCCGGTCAGACCGACCGTGCGGTGTTCACGGTGGAGAACCCCGAGCTCTGGAACGCCGAAAAGCCCCACCTGTATACCGTGGTGCTGGAGCGGGGCGGCGAGCGGATCACGCAGAAAACGGGCTTTCGCAGGATCGCCGTTTCGCCGCAGGGCGAGCTGCTGGTGAACGGTACAGCCGTCAAGCTGCACGGCGTCAACCACCACGACACCGATCCGCACCGCGGATGGTGCCAGTCGGACGAGGCGCTGCTGCATGACCTGCAGCGGATGAAGGAGCTGAACATCAACTGCATCCGCACCTCGCATTATCCGCCGACGCCGCACTTTTTGGAGCTGTGCGACGAGCTGGGCTTTTATGTGATTCTGGAGACGGATCTCGAAACACACGGGTTCCAAAACCGCTATTCCGGCGGCACCGGCTATGACATGGAGAGCAGCGACTGGGTGTGCAACAAGCCGGAATGGGAAAAGGAATTTGTCGAGCGGATGCAGCGCGCCGTGCTGCGCGACCGCAACCACTGCTGCATTCTGATGTGGTCCACCGGCAACGAGAGCGGACACGGGCCGAACCACGCGGCGATGATCCGCTGGCTGAGGACGCAGCGGGACGGACGGCTGGTGCACTGCGAGGATGCCTGCCGCAAGGGGGATAACTCGCTGGTGGACGTGGTATCCCAGATGTATTGGTCGCCGGAAAAGGTGGAGGAATACGCCAAGGACCCGACGCAGACCAAGCCGTTTTTCCTATGCGAATATTCCCACGCCATGGGCAACGGGCCGGGCGATGTCTATGCCTACAACCGGCTGTTTGAGGCCTATCCGAAGCTGATCGGCGGCTGTGTGTGGGAATGGGCGGATCATGTGGTGACGGTGGACGGCGTGCAGCGCTACGGCGGGGATTTCCCCGGCGAGCTGACCCATGACGGCAATTTCTGCTGTGACGGTATGGTGTTCGCCGACCGCAGCGACAAGGCTGGCTCACGGGAGGTTCAGACGGCCTACCAGCCGATGCGTACCGAGCTCTCCGGCCGCACGCTGACGGTGTACAACCGGTTTGATTTTACGGATCTGACGGAATGCGAGTTTGTCTATACCGTGGAGCGGGACGGCGAGACGGTGGCAGCGGAGGAACTGAGCCTGACGGCGGCGCCGCATACCGGTGTGACCGTTTTGCTCCCGCCCGAGCTGTTTTCCCAGAAATGCCGCTGCGGTGTCTTCCTCAACTGCAGCCTGCTGCACGGCGGGGTACAGGTGGCGCAGACGCAGCACGAGCTGCCCTGTACGGTCGAGCACGGGCGGCCGTCGGCCGGACCCTGCTCCGTGGAGGAGACCGAGGCGGCCTACCGCATGACCGGCGACGGCTTTGTCTATACGTTCTCCAAGCATTACGGCTGCATGGAGAGCCTTACGGTGGACGGGGAGGAAAAGCTCGCGGGCAGAACGCATCTGACGGCGTGGCGTGCGCCGACCGACAATGACCGCAACGTCAAGGCCTATTGGTTCCATGAGAACAACTGGCAGGGCGAGAATCTGGATGTCCCGTTTGAAAAGGTCTATGCCGTCTCCCGTGACGGGAATCGGATTACCGTGGAGGGCTCCCTGGCCGGCATATCGCGCCAGCCGTATTTCCGGTTTACCAAAACCGTCTGCGTGCAGGCGGACGGACGGATTGACGTGACGCTGAGCGGACGGGTCGGGGAGCGGGTGCATTGGCTCCCGCGGCTCGGCTTTGAGGTGACGGCCCCGGCCGGGGAGGGCGTCTTCTGCTATTTCGGCTACGGTCCGTATGAGAGCTACTGCGATATGCACCATGCCTCAAGAATGGGACTGTACGAGAGCACGGCAGCGGAGGAATACGTGCCGTATGTGCGCCCGCAGGAGCACGGCAACCATTACGGAACGCGGCTTCTGCGTATCGGAGGCTTTGAGATTACCGCCGAGCGGGGATTTGAGTTTGCCGTTTCCGAATATTCCACCCGCGCCCTTTACGAGGCACAGCATACCGACGAGCTGCAAAAGGACGGCCTGCTGCATCTGCGGATTGACTATAAGGTGTCGGGCATCGGCTCGAATTCCTGCGGCCCCGCACTGGCGGAGCCGTACCGGTTGGCCGAAAAGGACATCTTCTTTGCCTTCTCGGCGCGCCCGATGCGCTGATATTGCCCCCGGTTTCGGGAGGTACAAAAACACTCCGCCGCTTTTTCGGAAGCGGCGGAGTGTTTTTGTAGAATAAAAAATTGACAATTCGTGTTGAAACGGAGGAAATTTTATGGTATACTTCAAATAAAGAAGAGGAGCGTCTGTGGGCGGCCGAAATAACAAAAGAGACCTCCGAAGAAGTCTCTTTTGAGCACACACTGTGCGGCCGAGCCGAGGCCGGCGAATTGAACGAAATTTTATTTGAACTCCGTAGTGTAATTTCGGGATGATTTCTCATACAGGGTATAGTATAGACCAATGCGAGGGGGATGTCAATATGGGAGAGCAAAAATATTATCTCGGACTGGATATCGGCACGGATTCGGTGGGATATGCGGTCACCGGAGAGGATTACGCGCTGAAGAAATTCCGGGGAGAGCCGATGTGGGGAGCCATGCGGTTTGACGGAGCCGCCGATGCATCCGGGCGCCGGGCCTACCGTACCGCACGCCGCCGGCTGGATCGCCGCCAGCAGCGCGTGAGGCTTCTGGGTGAGCTGTTCGCCGGGGAAATCGGAGCTGTCGATCCCAACTTTTTCATACGGCGCAGCGAGAGTGCGCTGTGCAGGGAGGATACCTCCTGCGGGGTGCGGCTGTTTGAGGGCGGAGCGCTGACGGACGAGGACTACCACCGGGCTTACCCGACCATCCACCATCTGATTGTTGATCTGATGAACAGCGACGAGCCGCACGACGTGCGGCTGGTTTACATGGCGTGTGCGTGGCTGGTGGCTCACCGGGGCCATTTTCTCCTGGATATTTCTTCGAATGACGTGAGCAAACTCTCGGATTTTTCGGAGGCCTACCGGGAGATGAAAGACTACCTCGAGGGCGACCGTGAAAGCGGGTTCCCGTGGCATACGGAAGATCCGGACCGGGAAGCGGAGGTGCTTTTGTCCATTCTCCAAAAGGAGACCGGCAGCAGGAAAAAAGAGGAGGAAATCCGAAACAAACTGCTGCAGGGGAAAAAGCCCGCGGAGAAATCGGAGGAGGAAGCTCCGTACAGCGAGATGGCCCTGATCCGGCTGTTGGCAGGCGGCACGGTCGAACCGCAAAAGCTGTTTGGCAAGGAAGCCTATGCCGGATATGACAAGGTTTCGCTGGAGGAAGGGGACGAGGAATTTGACCGGACGGCAGGGGAACTCGAGGAGGAGGACGGCGAGCTGCTGCGTCAGCTCCGCAATCTGTACAACTGTGCACGGCTGAACGGAATGATGAACGGGAAGAGCAGCATTTCTGCCGGAAAGGTCGAGACATACAATCAGCACAAAAGGGACCTGAGCCTCCTGCGGGACATAGTGAAGAAATATATTCCGGATCAATACGGCAGCATTTTCCGGGACGGCACGGTAGCCAACAATTATGTCTTCTACAGCGGAAACCGTCAATGGGTGTCGGGATATACAAAGGCGGCCAAGGGCAAGGCGGCTGCCGGGAGCGAGGACAGCGAGGAAAACGGCGGGGGAAATTCCTCCAAAAAGAAAAAGGCGAGCGCGGACGCAAAAGCCGCATTCTGTGACTTTTTGAAGAAGAAGCTGAAGGATTTGCCGGTGAATGAGGAGGACAGAGAACGTTATGACGAAATGATGCGTCGGATCGAAGCGCATACCTTCCTTCCCAAGCAGAGAGAGGGGGACAACCGCGTCATCCCGCATCAGCTGTATCGCCGCGAATTGGAAATACTGCTGCAAAAGGCGCAGGCATATACTCCGTTTCTGAAGGAACCGGATGCGGAGGGCCGGACCGTCAGCGAAAAGATTCTGGCAATTTTTGATTTCCGGATTCCGTATTTTGTGGGC
>URYX01000112.1 GCA_900552225.1 uncultured Oscillospiraceae bacterium
CGGCATACGAGATGTAGAGAGGTCTCGTGGGCGCGGAGATGTGTATAAGAGACAGGGCATGAACACCGTGTTCCAGGCGGTGGAGGCAAGCTCCATGCCGTCCAGCGCCTGCTTCCAGTAATGCAGGCTGAAGTGCTTGGGAATCATGTTGACCGAGGAGTCGGTCAGATCCTCCGGCGACATAAAGGCCATCAGAATTTTTACCGCAAAGGGCTTGAGGATAATGAAGGCCAGTCCGAAAATGATGACAAAGCGAAGTGCCTTGCCGCAAAAGGTCAGCACGGCGGTCCTTCTGCGGCCGGTACGGCATCGGGAAGCGGACATCTTCTCGTCTCCTTTCTCAGTCGTTATAGCGCACAAGGCGCGAGAGCAGCAGGCCGATGATTCCCAGCAGGACGGCAATGCAGCCCAGATAAATCATGTACATCGCATTGGCGTAGGCATACTGATTCTGCCCGAAGGCCAGCTCCTTGATATAGCTGAACAGGGCGCTGTCCTCCCGGGTGAAGGCATCCACCACCGTATAGATAAAGCATACCGCAATCTGCGGGCTGACCATGGGAATCGTAATCTTCCAAAAGGCCTCCCACTGCGTGCAGCCCTCCACCGAGGCGGCCTCATAGATCGGCTCGGGAATCTCCTGCAGCCCCGCCAAAAAGATGAAAATCTGAATACCGGAGGCCTGAATCACCCCGTAAATCCCGTTGGCCGCGCCGGAGATGATACTGATCAGCGTCGGGCTGAAGTTGAGTCCGAGCAGCAGCTCGTTAAGCCCGTTCAGCTGCAGAGAGTCCAGTCCGGTGCCCGTGGACAGGGCCCCGCTGCCGGCAAAATCCATGATTTTGCTGGTCGTCTCCACGCGGGCCACAATACCGGTGGCCAGCAGCACCGGAATAAAGAACACGGCCCGGGCAAAGATGCGGCCCCTGAACCGCTGGTTCAGCAGTGTGGCAATAAACATGCTGAAGATCGTAATCACCGGGATATCGGTGACCAGCTCCTGCAGCGACAGGATGAGGTATTTATTGAACAGGGGATTGACCGTGACCGCCTGTTTGAAATAGTAAAATCCCACCGGGTTCAGCCGGTAGCCGTCCTCGACAATCTCGATATTATTGACGGTAAATTGGAAGGTCTGTATGAGATTGGGGATAAAGAGAAACACGACCCCCAAAATCAGAGGGATGATAAAGACGTATCCCGCCCGGGCCCGCCGTTTTTCCAACGACGTCCCGAGAAGATGCCGCTTCTTCCCCGTTTTCTTTGCTGCAGCTGCCCGCATCCGTATTCCCCGCTTCCGTACTTAGGTATTGCCTGTTGTCAGCAATGCGTAATCATAAGGTGCAATCTCCGTGCCGTCCACCGTTTTGGCCGTGTCCCCGTAGTTGACGACGACCGACAGGCCGCCCTCATAGTCCACCCGGTTCAGCCCCTCCTCCAGGACGCGGTGGTGCAGGATCTGCCGGCCGGACAGTGTCCGATACAGCTCCTTGAGCTCCCGGTAAATCTCCACCGCATCCTCAAGCGTGTTGTCCGCCTGCAGTGAATACAGGCTGCTTTCGTACTGCGTATTCTTGAGGACTCCGTCGTCCTCGGTCATCCACACAAAATAGGGGATGGCCCCGGCCTCGACCGTGCGCAGCAGGCAGCTGCGTTCGTCCGATGCAAGGTTGATCGGCGTTCCCGCATAGGGCAGGCAGCCCCGCAGCACCATCGGCAGAAACGGAACGGAGCAGAGCTCCGACCCGTACTGCGAGCCGGCCAGCGGGACATTGCGCAGGCTGTCCGCATACGGCAGGCAGTAGCTGTTGGCGCCGTCCAGCACCACAGCCCCGCTCATGCGCTGCATCTGCTCCAGCGTCTGTTCCGTCAGGCGCTGCGACATGGTGCGGTCCAGGCTGCGGTCTACCGCATAATCGGCGTACAGCCGGATGCCTCCGGTGGACCAGGAGAGCTTGAGCCCGGGCAGGCGATCCGTTCCCTGCTCCTGCAGGTCGGCCCAGAAGTCGGCAGCACAGGCCGCGAAACGGGCCGGAGACACCACATAGCGCAGGTTCTTCTCCGGGGTGTTCTTCAGGGTGACCAGATCAAAGTCGCCCACACGCACCACGGTCCGATCCAGCCGCCGCACCGAATCGGTCTTGGGGCGGAAGCCGTCAAGGGTCCGGTCGCGGTAGACATAGCTCATGTCGTTATCCAGGATCAGGCTGCCGCCCGTGCGGCTCAGGGTATCGGACAGCGCGGCCAGGGAATCCCCATCGCCGCACACGCTGTTCAGGCGAAAGCGGGAGGATTCCGTGTGGTTCAGGCCGCCGTTCTGGAAGCCGATCAGCCGCAGCTCCACCGGGCCGATGCCCTGCTCCTGCAGCCGGCGCACCGTCTCGGTCACGGCCGACAGAGTGGACAGCGCCACCGTCTGATCGTAGGAGACGCCGAGCACGCTGCGCTGCTCGGTGAGAGCACCGAGAAAGTCCAGATACAGCGGAAGCCCGTCGCCGGATTCCTGCGGGGTCAGCGCGCCCTTCTCCGTGAGATAGCTCCGGTAATAGCGGGCCATGTCCTCATATTCACCGGTGTCCTTTCCCATCAGGACATAGCGTACCGAGGGGCTCTCCCACAGGAAATCCTTGGCAAACAGGTCCACCTTGGTCACCTGCTTGGTGTCCCCGATCTCGGCCTGATCGTGTGCTCTGACCTCAAACTGCGTATAAATGCGGTTGAGCGCCGAGGCCGGGCTGCCGGTTTTCAGGGAAACCGATGCGCAGGCCGCCGCCCCCTCGATGACGGCGAAGAAGCTCTTTTCGCTTTGATGAAACCCGAATACGGGCAGATAGGCATCGGCAGCCAGAGGGCTCCGGTCCTCCTGCCGCTGCGGGCTGTAGTCCCCGTAAATCTTCTGGGAATAGGTCAGCTCCGAGCGTTTGTTGATCTCCACCAGGGCCCCGCTGCCATCCGGCACGAACAGATACCCCGTCTCCTTTTCGTCCGCGGCTCCGAAATATTCCAGCAGCGAGAGACTGTACATCCGGTCGTTCGGGTTGGTCTCGGACAGACGGTCCCGCAGCACGGTGGCGGTAAAGCCGTCCTCACAGACGGCATACTCCACCGCGACCTCAAAGCCCGCCGGAAGCTCAACCGCGTCATCGGACAGCTCCAGCTCCGCCTTATCCCGCTCATACTGCTCCCGGGTATAGCCCGCCTGCTCCATAAAGCCGGTGATTTCGAGCAGCTGAATTTTCGACATCTCGTCTCCGACGATGTACAGCTCCCGGGTTTTCAGCTGAGGATAGCGCCTAAGCATCTGCTGATAGTCCTCGTCGGGGCTGTCCGGCGAATAGAGCTGATAATACCGCTTGATACGCCGCACGTCACTGGCGGAGGTCAGCTTCGGCAGCAGCTCGTTTTCAAAATACTCCCTCGTAAAAGCGGCGGGGACAAACAGCTTGTTGGCTGAGGAGCCGATGCTGTAATACACCCGCGCCCGGTCGTCGGTATAGGTAATACGGTAGGCTCCCTCGTCCACGCAGTGACTGGCGGAGGCCATATAGCCGAGACGGCCCTGCGCATCGTAATAGGTCACCGTCACCTCCGAACGCACCCGGTCCTGATCCTCCGGGCTGTTCATCGACACCTCCTGCTCCGGAACGGAGGTAAAGCTCACGCCCGTCTGCCGATCGGTCACGCGGAAATGGGTCGTCGCCGCGTCCAGCTCAAACAGCAGCGATCCCCGCTCCAGCACCACCGTCCCCTCGGAGGCGGTCTTCCAATCGGAATCGTCCGCCGAGGTATACGGAGACAATCCGAGCGCCGTGTCCGTGCTCCGGGAGGTGCACCCGGTCACGGAAAGCAGCAGACAGCCGACGCTGAGCAGCGCGGCCGGCCGCAGCCATCCCCGGCGGCCGTATGCCGATTTTGCCTGATCCTTCATGCCTTTCACTCTCCTTTCGGCGGACTCACTAATAGGTGCGGAACACCAGTTCCTTGTAAATATTCAGCCCGAACGCCAGAATATCCTGCAGAATATTGAGGAACAGCAGTCCGATGAAGATCATCAGGCAGATGCCGATGACGGTCAGGACCGTGGTCAGAACATTCTTGGACAGGGAATAATCGTGGGTAATCATCATGCCGAAAAACAGCAGCGCCAGCACCCAGGCCACGGAGACCGCGTCCAGCACCGTATAAAACGTCATCTCCTCCGCCGTAAAGACATGAGACATCAGAAGCAGCGGAAGGCTCAGCAGAATATACGGACGCAGCGCATAGGCCGTGGAAATGTAGACGTCCTTCAGGCTGCCCTCGCCGTCCATCAGCGTGGTAAAGCACCAGTTGGAGAGGCACCACAGCGCCAGGGGCAGCACGATGGACAGACAGGCGATCAGAACGTTGGTATCCTGCCCCGGCGACTGCAGCAGATAGCCGGAGAACTGTGTACGCACCGCAAACAGAATCACAAACTCTGCATACAGGATGTGGGCCGACCACAGGCTGCCCCGTTTTTCCCGTTTCAGGTCCCAGAACCCGTCAAAGGGGTGAAAAATGACATAGTTGCTGTATTTCAGCTGCTGCACCAGCGGGCGGCTCTGAAGGCCGGCATAGGCCCGTGTGCGGCGGATGCGCTTAGGGAGCAGCACGGCACAGGCCACCAGCACGGCGGCCCCGCCGATCAGCGGATAGAACCACGTCTTGATCCATTGGGTGCGCCGGTACTGAAACGCCAGGTTATAGTAATACTGCTCCCCGATAGGCTCCAGCATCTCCATGACGTTTTCATACTGCCCGGCCTGGATATCCGCCTTGGCGATGCCGATGATGGCGGTATAGTAGTTGGAGCACTGCGCAAGCACCGCCTGCCACGAGGCCAGTGCCGCCGTATAGTCTCCCGCCTTCTGCAGGCGCAGAGCCTCGGCAATGTGCGTTCCGAAGGCGGTCGGGGCCAGCACGGTCAGGCTTCCCCGCGTCTTGTCGGCAATCAGCAGCTTGCCGTTGACCAGCTCCAGAGCACAGGGGCTGTAATAGGTGCCGTTCTGCGATCCGATGCCGCCGGTGGCATACAGCATATTGCCGTCCGCGTCGTAGGCAAACACGCGGCCCTTCGCGGAATCCAGAATCAGATAGGAGCCGTCCTCCTGCACGGCGATATCCACAAACAGCGAGCGCAGAGCGACGCCCTTGGCGTCGGTGTACTGCCCGTCTCCGTCCTGGGAGGTATAGGCTGCCTTGCTTTTGAGGACATTCTCGCCCTGGCTGTTCAGCCGCGAGACGGGCGGGATATCGACGGTCTGGGAGGTGACGTAGATAAAGCCCTTGCGGTCAATCACCATCGCGTTATATTCGGTCGGCACGAACTTGATCATGCGCTCCCGCTGCGCCTTGGTCCCGATTTTGCGCCAGATCAGCTCGGACAGCTTCGGCACCACCTTGGGGGCGCCCATGAATCCCATGAATTCGCCGTTTTCGTCCAGCTGAATCAGGCCCTGGTTGATGCCTCCGGCGATCACATACATCCGGCCCGCATAGTCCACCACCACGCGGTTCGGCTCATAGACGTAGTTGTCCTCCAGCAGCTCGATGACGGGGCGCTCGAACGTCCGCAGGCCCTGATAGGTCTCCCGGTCCAGGCACACGATACGCGCGGCGCCGCTGTCGGCAATGTACAGCCTGCCGTCGGAGCAAAAGAGGGACACCGGCCGCACGAAGGTCTGCTCCGTGCCGTCCGCGGTGAAGCTGTCGATGATATGCAGCAGCTCCAGCGACTCATTCAGGACAATCACGCGGCGGTTTCCCGCATCGGTCAGATAGACGCGGCCCTGCCCGTCGTAATAGACATCCGACAGGTCCGAGAGCTCCCCGATCTGCCAGTCATAGCCATAGAGCACCCGCTCCGCCGCAAACGGGGCGGGGATTTCCACCGGCTGATTTTTCAGGTTATAGATATACGAGGTATACGGCACATCGGAGCGATACGGCGTCTGCGCCGCCGCCGGCAGAAGCCCCGCCGCAAGCAGCAGCAGCGACAGCGCCGTCAGAAGAAGGAACCGGCATATTTTCATCTGGTCAACCGCGTCCTTTCAGTTAAAATTGGCATAGTCAATCCTTCAGTCCCGAGGAGGACATGGTTTCGATCACGTTGCTTTGCGTAAAGATGAAGATGCCGATGGGAATCACCATCATCACCACCGACACCGC
>URYX01000113.1 GCA_900552225.1 uncultured Oscillospiraceae bacterium
GCAAGGAGGGCGAGACCTACACCTTCTACGACGGCCCCCCCACGGCCAACGGCAAGCCCCACATCGGGCATGTGCTTACCCGCGTTATCAAGGATATGATCCCCCGCTACCGCACCATGAAGGGCTATATGGTGCCCCGCAAGGCCGGCTGGGATACCCACGGCCTGCCGGTAGAGCTGGAGGTAGAGAAGAAGCTGGGGCTGGACGGCAAGGATCAGATCGAGAAATACGGCCTGGAGCCCTTTATTGCGCACTGCAAGGAAAGCGTGTGGAAATACAAGGGCATGTGGGAAGATTTTTCCCGCACCGTCGGCTTTTGGGCGGATATGGATAACCCCTATGTCACCTATGATAACAACTACATCGAAAGCGAATGGTGGGCACTGAAGAGTATTTACGATCGCGGGCTGCTATATAAGGGCTTTAAGATCGTGCCCTACTGCCCCCGCTGCGGGACCCCGCTTTCCAGCCACGAGGTGGCGCAGGGCTATAAGGCGGTAAAGGAGCGCAGTGCCATTGTGCGTTTTAAGGTAAAGGACGAGGATGCGTACTTCCTGGCGTGGACCACCACCCCCTGGACCCTACCCAGTAATGTGGCGCTGTGTGTGAATCCCAAGGACACCTACTGTAAGGTAAAGGCGGCCGATGGCTACACCTACTACATGGCGCAGCCGCTGCTGGATACCGTACTGGGACGGCTGAAGACCGAGGACGCCCCAGCCTACGAGGTGCTGGAAGAGATGCCCGGCACCGTACTGGAATATAAGGAATATGAGCCGCTTTTCACCTGCGCTGCCGAGTGCGCCGAAAAGCAGAAGAAAAAGGGCTTTTATGTGACCTGCGCCGACTATGTTACCATGGGCGACGGTACCGGCATCGTTCACATCGCGCCGGCCTTTGGTGAGGACGACGCCCAGGTGGGCCGCCGCTATGACCTGCCATTTGTGCAGTTTGTGGATGGCAAGGGCCATATGACCGAGGAAACGCCCTTTGCGGGGCTGTTTGTGAAGGACGCCGACCCCAAGGTACTGGAGGACCTGGAGAGCCGGGGTCTGCTGTACGATGCCCCCAAGTTTGAGCATGATTATCCCTTCTGCTGGCGCTGCGATACCCCCCTGCTGTACTATGCCCGCGAGAGCTGGTTCATCAAGATGACGGCAGTGAAGGATGACCTCATCCGCAATAACAATACCATCAACTGGATCCCCGAAAGCATCGGCAAGGGCCGCTTCGGGGACTGGCTGGAGAATATTCAGGACTGGGGCCTGAGCCGCAACCGTTATTGGGGCACCCCCCTCAACATCTGGGAGTGCGAATGCGGCGAGCGCCATGCCGTTGGTTCCATTAAGGAACTGAAGGAGATGAGCGACGACTGCCCCGAGAACATCGAGCTGCACCGTCCTTTCATTGATGCCGTGACCATCCGCTGCCCCAAGTGCGGCAAGAAGATGCACCGTGTGCCGGAGGTCATTGACTGCTGGTTCGATTCCGGCTCCATGCCCTTTGCGCAGCATCACTATCCCTTTGAGAATAAGGAGCTGTTTGAGGCGCAGTTCCCTGCCGACTTCATCAGCGAGGCGGTGGATCAGACCCGCGGCTGGTTCTATTCGCTGATGGCGGTTTCCACGCTGCTGTTCAACAAAGCCCCCTACAAGAATGTCATCGTGCTCGGGCATGTACAGGACGAAAACGGGCAGAAAATGTCCAAGTCCAAGGGCAATGCCGTCGATCCGTTTGAGGCGCTCAAGACCTACGGAGCCGACGCCATCCGCTGGTATTTCTACATCAACTCCGCGCCGTGGCTGCCGAACCGTTTCCACGGTAAGGCCATTGTGGAGGGGCAGCGGAAGTTTATGGGGACGCTGTGGAATACCTATGCGTTCTTTGTGCTGTATGCCAACATCGACAATTTCGATGCCTCGCAGTATACGCTGGATCGGGAGAGCCTGTCCGTCATGGATCGGTGGATCCTGTCGCGGCTGAACACGCTCATCCTGACGGTGGATGACCATATGGATCATTATCGCATTCCCGAAACTGCCAAGGCTCTGCAGGATTTCGTGGACGATCTGAGCAACTGGTACGTGCGCCGCTGCCGCGAGCGCTACTGGGTATCCGGTATGCCGCAGGATAAGATCAATGCGTATATGACGCTGTATACCGCGCTGACCACGTTGGTCAAGCTGGCAGCCCCGATGATTCCGTTTATGACGGAGGATATTTACCGCAATCTGGTGTGCCGGATCGATCCCTCGGCCCCTGAAAGCGTGCATCTCTGCCGGTTCCCGGAGGCGGATACGAGCTATATCGATCCGAAGCTGGAGGCGGCGATGGCACTGGTGCTGAAGGTCGTGGTGCAGGGGCGTGCCGCCCGCAACACCGCCAACCTCAAGAACCGCCAGCCGCTCTCCTGCATGCTGGTGAAGGCCCCGGAGACGCTCGAGGACTACTACCGTCAGATTATTGCCGATGAGCTGAATATCAAGGAGGTACGGTTTGTACCGGATCTGTCGGATATGATTACCTACACCTTCAAGCCGCAGCTCAAGACGGTCGGCCCGAAGTTCGGGGCCCGTGTGGGGGCCATCCGGCAGGCGCTGTCCTCGCTGGACGGCAGCGCCGCGCATGAGGAGCTGGAATCCACCGGACATCTGACGCTGAAGCTGGCGGACGGCGATGCGGTGCTGCTGCCGGAGGATCTGCTCATCAGCACCGAGTCCAAGCCGGGCTATGTGGCGGTGGCGGACGGCGATGTGACCGTGGCCATCGATACCACCCTGACGCCGGAGCTTGTTGAGGAGGGCGTGGTGCGCGAGGTCGTCAGTAAGATTCAGACGATGCGGAAGGAAGCCGGCTTTGAGGTAACCGACCATATCGCCGTATCGGTTCAGGGTGACGCGGAGCTGCTGAAAACCGTGGAGACCCGGTCGGCGGACATCTGTGACGGTGTGCTGGGAGACAGCTTTACAGTCGGAGAGCCGGACGGATTTGTCAAGACGTGGGATCTCGGCGGAGCGTCGCTCACCATCGGCGTGCGGCGGGTATAACGGGAAAAAGAAAATTGACCGGACAACGACACCGACCGAGGACTTTCCCTCGGTCGGTGATGCGCTGTCCGAAAGAGGGATAGAGTTATGGAAGCGTATAGCGTATTCAAGGACCTGGCCATCATTCTGGTGTTTGCCAAGCTGTTCGGAATTCTGGCGCGCAAATGCAAGGCACCTCAGGTGGTCGGGGAGATTATTGCCGGCCTGCTGATCGGCCCGAGTCTGCTCGGCTGGGTCGGGCAATCGGATTTTCTGCTGCAGATGGCGGAAATCGGCGTGATTCTGCTGATGTTTTCCGCGGGGCTCGAGACCAATCTGCAGGATCTGATGCGTACAGGGCTGAAGGCCTTTCTGATTGCCTGCTGCGGTGTACTGGTTCCGCTGATCGGCGGTACTCTGCTGTACATGGCTTTTTACGGGGCGGCGGCTGTCGGCACGGAGGAATTCTACCGTGCTGTATTTATCGGTACGATTATGACGGCCACCTCGGTCAGCATTACGGTACAGGCACTCCGCGAAATGGGGCACCTAAAGGGGGAGGTCGGCACGACCATTCTCAGCGCCGCCATTATCGACGATGTCATCGGCATTGTGGTGCTGACGGTGGTGGTCGGCTTCAAGAGCCCGGAGGCGGCGCCCGGCAAGGTGCTGCTGAATGTGTTGCTGTTTTTCGTGTTTGCGGGGGCAGTCGGCTATGCCGCCTATCGGCTGTTTAAGCGGATGGATATCCGGTATGCGCATACGCGGCGCATTCCGATTGCCGGGCTGGCGTTTTGCTTTGCCATGGCGTATGTGGCGGAAAAGTTCTTCGGGGTGGCGGATATCACCGGTGCCTATCTGGCGGGTATCATCCTGTGCAGCATCCGGGATTCCGATTACATTGCCGAAAAGATGGACATCAATTCCTATATGCTGTTCGGCCCCGTGTTTTTTGCCAGCATCGGACTGAAAACCAATATTGACAGTCTGGATCTTTCGATCCTCTGGTTTTCGCTGGCCTTCGTGGCGGTGGCTTTGGTAACCAAAATCATCGGCTGCGGCCTGATGGCCAGGCTTTGTCGGTTCCATCCGATGGATTCCCTGAAAATCGGTGTCGGCATGATGACGCGCGGTGAGGTGGCGCTGATCGTGGCGCAAAAGGGACTGTCGGTGGGATTGCTGGATCCGAAGTATTTTACGGCCGTCATTTTGCTGATTATCCTTTCCTCCATCGCCACGCCGATTCTGCTCAAGGTGCTGTATACGCTGCGTCCGGATCCGACCTCCGCGGCCGCAGGCCCCGAAAAATGAAAAAATTAAGAACAATGCAAAAAGCTCTTGCCAAGCCGTCGGGAACAAGGTATAATAAACAGTATAAGTTTTAGGAGGTAACGAAATGACTTGGTTTAAGCTTGCGGAAGCCACTACAACGACCACGAACACTCAGCAGGGCGGTCTGGCCGGTACGCTGATCACCTTTGTGCCGCTGATCCTGATCTTTGTGGTGATGTATTTTCTGATGATCCGTCCCCAGAAGAAGCAGCAGAAGGAGGAGCAGAAAATGCGCTCCAATCTGCGCGTCGGTGACGAGATTACGACTATCGGCGGCATCTGCGGCCGTGTGGTTAATGTCAAAGAGGACCGTCTGACCATTGAGACCGGCGCAGAGCGCAACAAGATTACCATTCTGAAGGCGGCTGTCAGCCAGAACCATACCGTCCATGAGTCGGCGGATCTGGAAAATGACGACGACGATGATGATGAGGACGAGGATTGATTTGGTATAAATTCCTTCGCAGCCGAATACAGTAGTACCGCATAGGTCAAGTATTTGAAAACGGCGGGGGAAGCGTATGAAAACACGCAGAGAAGAAATGTTCGCGGTGCGGAAATTTATCCGGCCTGTCGCCTGGGGACTTTTGGCGGGAATGGCGGTCTGTCTGGTGATTTTGCTGCTGATGGCGGCAATCATGACGGCTAAGGACATCCCGCAGGGAGCGGTAACGCCCATGGCATTGGTGGCCGCGGCATCCGGAGCGCTGACAGGCGGCTTTACGGCGGCCTGTATTGCCCGTGAAAACGGGTGGCTTCTCGGTGCGGTGTGCGGTTTGCTGCTCTATGTGCTGATTGCACTGACCGGATTTATTTTTCTGCGGGGCATACGCGGTGAACAGGCGCTGCTGAAGCTGCTGATTTTGGTGGCCTGCGGCGCAGTTGGCGGGATAATCGGCGTTAACCGGCGAAAACGGCGCTGAAATCCGCAAGGATAAGAAACGGGAAAAGAGGATCGCCACGGTCCGGCCTCCGGAAGGCACCTTACGGTGCGGCATGGTTCCGGCGGCCGGGCAGGCGATTCTTTTTGTTTCTGTGCGGGAAGCGGGGAGAGGATGCCCCTGCTTTCGGACGGGTGTGCCGGACGGGTGCCCTCGACGGACGACAAAATCGACACGCCGAAGAATGCATCCGATCGGCATATCTTCCGTCTCCGGATCATATAGATAGGACAAACCGGATGACAGGAGTGAGCCTTTATGCACAGGACAGGCTATGCGCGCCTTGGGCGGCAATTCGGCCGTTTCCTTTGGGAAAATTATCGGCTGCTGATTTTTCTTGCGCTGTTTTTGATCGGCGCCGTCAACGGATGTACGGTGTTTGCCGGGCTGTCCCCGGAAAAGCGGACGCTGCTGTCCGGTATTCTGCGGTTATCGGAGGTTCCCTCGGCCGTCGGCCCGTTTTTATCCGCGGTGCTGTCCTCGGCACTGCTGCTGCTGTTGCTGCTGGCAGTGCTGTTTCTGTCGGGGCTGTCCGCCTGCGGTATTCCCGGAATTGCGTCTGTGCCGCTTTTGTACGGCCTCGCCACGGGAATGACGGAGGGCTGCTGTCATGCGGCGGGCGGATGGCTGGCCACCGCGGTCTTGGTGGTGCCTCCGGCTATGGTAGGAGCATGGACACTGCTGATGGCCTGTGCGGAATCCACGCGGATGACGCTTCGCCTGGGAGGGCAGCTGCTGCCCTCTCAAAAGCTGTGCGGGAATCTGTGGGAGGAATTCAGGCTCTATCTGTTCCGTTTTTCGGCCTTTCTGCTGCTCGCCTTCGGAGCAGCTCTGCTCGGAGTGATTC
>URYX01000114.1 GCA_900552225.1 uncultured Oscillospiraceae bacterium
TGGCGCTGACGGGTCTCGACGAGGAAAACGTGGTCATTTCGATGTATGCCATTGCGGATCATGTCCGCAAGGTGATTGCCAAAATCAACCACATCACCTTCGGTGAAATTCTGGAAAAAACCGGCATCGAATGTGTCATTACACCGCATCTGATCGCAGCGGGCCGTATTCTGCGGTATGTGCGCGCCATGCAGAGCTCGGTGAGCAGCAGCATGGAGGCTCTGTCCAAAATTGTCAACGAAAAGGTGGAGGCCATCGAGTTCCGCGTCCGCGAGGGCTTTGCCGGGCGGGATGTCCCGCTGAAGGAGCTGAAGCTGAAAAAGAACCTGCTGGTGGCGAGCATCACGCGCGGCGGCAAGCTCATTCTGCCGAGCGGCGACGACTCTATCCAGGAGGGAGACAGCGTGGTGGTGGTGACCACGCTCGTCGGGCTCGAAAAGCTGGACGATATTTTAGCATAAGAGGTGCGCTATGAATTATCGGATGATTGCGCGGATCCTCGGGTATATTCTGTTGGCGGAGGCGGTTTTGCTGCTGCTTCCGCTGCTCGTGACGGTGATCTACGGAGAGGCCAAGCTGCCGTTTCTGCTGACGGTTGCTGGCTGTGCCGTCTGCGGAGGCGCGCTGTGCGCCGTGCCACAGCAAAGCCTCATTTTCTATGCGCGCGACGGCTTTTTTGTGGTGTCGGCCGGGTGGATTCTGATGTCTCTGTTCGGGGCACTGCCGTTTTATTTCAGCGGGGAGGTTTCCTCCTTCATCGACTGCCTGTTCGAGACGGTGTCCGGTCTGACCACAACCGGCTCGAGCATTTTGCCGGATGTGGAGGCGCTGTCCCGCGGACTGCTGTTCTGGCGCAGCTTTACGCACTGGATCGGCGGTATGGGCGTGCTGGTATTTATTATGGCGGTGCTGCCGCTCTCCAATGAGCATTCCATGCATATGATGCGGGCGGAAATGCCCGGCCCGACGGTCGGCAAGCTGGTGCCGAGAACGCGGGACACGGCGCTTTGGCTGTATGTCATCTATCTCGGCCTGACCGTGCTGGAGGCCGTTTTTCTGCTGTGCGGCGGAATGCCGCTGTTCGACAGCATTACCCACGCCTTTTCCACCGCGGGAACCGGCGGCTTTTCCATCAAAAATGCCGGGATTGCCGCCTACGGCAGCGACTACCTGACGATGGTGGTGGCGGCCTTTATGCTGCTGTTCGGCGTGAATTTCAATCTGTATTTTCTGCTGCTGATGCGGGAGTACAAGGCGGCCTTCCGGAACCGCGAGCTGCATGTCTATCTGGGGCTCATCGGCGGGGCGACGGCGCTGATTGTGTGGAACATCCTGCCGCAGATGCAGAATTTCTGGACGGCCTTCCGGGAGGCCTTCTTCCATGTGGCCTCTCTGATTACCTCCACCGGCTTTATCAACGCGGATTATGAGCAGTGGCCTGTTTTCTCCCAGTCGATTCTGCTGTTTCTGATGGTGGTCGGAGCCTGTGCGGGCTCCACCGGCGGCGGCATCAAGGTGGTGCGCCTGATGATGCTGCTCAAAAAGCTGGCGCGCGATCTGCGGCGGATGATCTGTCCGCGCAGCGTCAGCACGTTCAAGATGGACGGTAAACGGGTGGATGAGGACACGGTGAGCGGTGTGGAGACCTTCTTTATCGCCTACATTGCCGTTGTGATGCTGTCCATGCTGCTGTTGTCGCTGAACGGCTACGGAATCCAGGATAACCTGGCGATGTCCGTGAGCTGCATGAGCAATATCGGACCGGGCCTCGGAGCCTTCGGGCCGACCGAAAACTGGGCGGCACTGACCGGCGCGGCCAAGCTGTGGCTCTCCTTTGTCATGCTGCTCGGCCGACTGGAGATTTTCCCGCTGCTTTTGTGCCTGAATCCCGGTATGTACCGCAAAAAATAATCGTCTTGTCCGTGAGAGCCCCCGCAGTCGTCGGCTGCGGGGGCTCTCAGTCTGTCAAAGAACTGTGTTTTGACTCGCTTGGAGGCTGTCACAGCCGTGCCGCAAGATTCTCGTAAAGCAGGGAAAACTGGTAGACGGCAAACGCGACTCCCCAGGCAATTCCCGTCTGCAGCAGCGCGGCCCCCGCCGCCCGGCGGAGCGAATGCAGCTCCCGCCGCAGTGCGGAAAAGGCGGCGGTGCAGGGGGCGTAGAGCAGTACAAATACGAGAAACGACAGGGCGGCCGCCCGCGTAGGAAACAGGGTGCCGAGTGCCGCACTCCCGGAACCGGCCGCGATGGTCAGTGTGCCGATCACGGCCTCCTTGGCGATGAGACCGCTCAGCAGTGCGACGGCGGCCTGCCAGCTGCCGAACCCGAGCGGACGGAGCAGAGGCGCCAGCAGCCGGCCGAGCGCGGCCAGCAGGCTCTCTCCGTTTTGCTCGGCCGGGAGCAGCCGCAGCGAGGGGGAAAAGGACTGCAGAAACCAGACGGCCATCGAGGCGAGCAGCAGCACGGTGCCGGCCCGTACCGCAAAATCCCGCAGGCGTTCCCCGAGATGCAGCGCCAGCGTGCGGAGGGTGGGCATGCGGTAGGAGGGCAGCTCCAGCACAAACGGCGTGTGCCCGCCGCGCAGCACCGTGCGGTTGAGCACGGCGGCGAGGCCGACGGCGACCGCCATCCCGAGCAGGTAGAGAAACAGAATGACCGCACCGCCGAGCTTCGGAAAGAAGGCGGCGGTCACCGTCACATACACCGGAAGCCGTGCCGAGCAGGACATGAACGGAATCAGCAGCAGCGTCAGGCGGCGGTCATGCTCGTTTGGGAGGGCACGGGTGGCCAGAATCCCGGGGACGGAGCACCCGAAGCCCAGCAGCAGAGGGACAAAGGCATGACCGGACAGCCCGAATCGGTGCAGCAGGCGATCGGTGAGAAAGGCCGCCCGCGCCATGTAGCCGCTGTCCTCCAGTACGGACAGGAAGAAAAACAGCAGCAGAAGCTGCGGGAAAAAGGAGAGCACGGCCCCGAGCCCGGAGAGGATGCCGTCGCAGATCAGGCGGACGAGCCACGCGGCCGCACCGCACTGCTGCAGCCCGGTACGCAGCAGCTCCCGTCCGGCCTCGGCGGCCTGCTCAAACCAGGCGGACAGCTCCCGTCCGGGCGGGCCGAAGGTGAGGTAAAAGATGCCGCCCAAAACGGCAAACAGCAGGGGAAAGGCCCAGAGCCGATGGGTGACCACCGCGTCGATGCGGTCGGAAAGCGAGCGGTGCTCCGGCGGATGCCTCCGCGTCAGACACTCCCGGCAAAGCTGTTCAATCCATCGGTATTTCTCGTCGGCAATGCGCATATCCTGCGGCAGCGATGCGGAGGAGACCTGCGCGGCGATGCGGTCAATGCGCTCCCGCTCCCCGCCGGACAGTCCGAGCTGCGCCTGCAGCGGCTCGTCGCCGTCCATCATGCGCACGGCGGCAAAGCGCAGGGGCACGTGCCGCTCCCGGCAGTGCGGCTCCAGCAGCTCCTCCAGCTTCAGCAGGGCCGAGAGCAGGGGGGAGGAATACCAGGTATCCTCCTTCGGGGAGCAGCGGCAGGCCGCGGGGTACCGCTGCCGGCGGAGAAGCAGGGCTTGCTGCAGCTCACGCTGCCCCGGAAAAAGGGACGCCGCCTCGGCAGCCTGCTCCTGCTCCTCCAGCGGCGAACGGGCGGCCGCACAGTGCTGACGCTGCCGGCGGGCCCGCTCCGTCAGGGCGGCGATGCCTCTGCGCCGTCCGGCGGCAATGGGGACTACCGGAATGCCGAGCCGATGCTCCAGCCTCTGTATGTCGAGCTGCAGCCCCGCCGGGGCCAGCCGATCGGTCATGTTCAGAGCCAGCACCATCGGATACCCGAGCTCAGCGAGCTGCAGCGTCAGGTAGAGGCTGCGCTCCAGATGGGTGGCATCCGCAATATTGAGAATCAGGTCGGGCGGCTCCTGCAGCAGCAGGTCGCGGGTGACGCGCTCCTCGGCGGAATAGGGGGAGAGGGAATACAGCCCCGGCAGATCCGTGACGGTGACGGTTTCCCCGTCGGCCCGAAAGGTCCCCTCTTTCTTTTCCACGGTCACCCCCGGCCAGTTGCCGATTTGCTGGCGGGCCCCGGTCAGCGCATTGAACAGGGTGGTTTTTCCGCAGTTCGGGTTGCCGATCAGCGCATAGACCGCACTCATAGGCCGCCTCCTTCCCGCGGGCGCACGGCAATCTCCCGGGCCTCCGACCGGCGGAGACTCAGTGTATAGCCGCGCAGGAAAAGCTCCAGGGGATCTCCCATCGGGGCCGCCCGGCGCAGCGTCAGCCGGACCCCCGGCGTGATGCCCATATCGATCAGCCGGCGGCGCAGTGCCCCTGTGCAGGTCAGCTGCAGCACCTCGGCCTGCTCTCCGGGATGCAGCTCGTCGAGCCGTTTTGTCGGTTCCATACGTTTCCCTCCCGCTCCCCGGCGGAAGAAATCCGCCGGTCAGACTGTCAAAAAAGGCCGCAGGCCGCAAAAGCAGCATAAACTCAAGAAAGAAACCGTGAATTTTCGATCCCTTCCCTTTGAAATATGAAATATGCGGTTGGCCCTTTGGGCCAACGCTTTTGCTTTCTGCGTCGTGCGCCCCTTAGCGTATCGGTATACGCCTACAGAGGCGCACTCCTTGCCCCTGCAGCCTTTCAGACAGCCTCTGAGCGTGTCAAAACATAGTTTTTTGACACGCTCCCCGGCAAAAAATCCGCCGGTGTCCTTGGTATGGGTATGCACCGTGTCCGTCCATGAGGACAGAGAAACCCCCGTTTTTCGGAAAAAAGCGGCCGTTTCTCCGGCAAAACCTGCAAAAACTGTTGTATTCCGTCGTGTTGTGAGCTATAATGAACTCGGATTTTATCCGAAGGAGAGTCGGGGGGGAGGAGTACGGATGCGGATACGGCGCGAGGGTATACTGTATGTGCTGGCAGGCTTGCTGACGGCGGCGGTGTGCCTGTTGGCCGTGTACGGGGCACCCGAGCTCTCTCCGGTGACACTGCAGGAGGAGGAATCGGTTCCGGAGCCCGCAGCCTCCGGTGCTTTGCTGGATCTCAACCGCGCCACGGAGTATGAGCTGACCCGCCTGCCCGGGATCGGTGAGGCGCGGGCCAGGGCCATCGTGGAATACCGCGAAAGCTGCGGAGGGTTTTACGCGGTGGAGGAGCTGTGCGAGGTCAAGGGCATCAGCGAGTCGCTGATGGAGGAGCTGCGGCCTTATGTGACCGTGAACCGATAAAAGACTTGCGGCGTGCCGCATCTTATGGTATGATAATAGGAGTATACAAAGACGGAGGAACAGAGGATGAAGGTTGTATTGCTGACCCATACCCCCGACCCGGAGCGTATGGTGGCCTCGGCGGCGAAGCTGTGCTATTCTTCGGCCACGATTGAGGATTTGAGAGAAAAGCTCACGCCGGAAAAGACGGCGGATTTTGTCGATATGCTGGCGTCGCTCGGGCACGAGAGCCCGACGGAGCATGCATCCTTTACCTTCGGTGTGGAGGGAGTGTCCCGTTCGCTTCTGGCGCAGCTGACGCGCCACCGGATTGCCTCCTACAGCGTGCAGAGCCAGCGGTATGTCAAGGAAAGCAGCTTTGAATATGTGCTGCCGCCCGAAATCGCGGCGATCCCCGAAGCGCGCGAGGAATACCTCCGGGCGATGGAGGAGGATCAGGCGCATTACGAGCACCTGACCGCACTGCTGCAGAAGAAGCACGAGGAGGAGCTGGCGGCCGCCGGTGTCGAGCCGAAGGAGGCGGCGCGCCGTGCCCAAAAGATGGCGATCGAGGATGCCCGCTTTGTGCTGCCAAACGCCTGCACCACCAAGCTGATCCTGACGATGAATGCGCGCAGCCTGATGAACTTTTTCCATCATCGCTGCTGCAGCCGCGCCCAGTGGGAGATCCGCGAGCTGGCGGATCGGATGCTGGAATGCTGCCTGCAGGCGGCTCCGCACCTGTTTTCCAAGGCCGGCCCCTCCTGCGTGGCGGGAGCCTGTCCCGAAGGAAAAATGAGCTGCGGCCGCGCGGCGGAAATGCGGCAGAAATACCGGGCGATGAGGGAGCGGGCCCATGGGTAAGCTGATGGTGATCAACGGGCTGGACGGCAG
>URYX01000115.1 GCA_900552225.1 uncultured Oscillospiraceae bacterium
CTTTCGGAGAGACACCGGAGGAGGTGCGGGCGGTCTGGGTGACCTATGCCGAGCTGCAGACGCTGTTCGGCGGGCGCTCGGCCGCACAGGCCGGGGAGGCACTGGAGGCGCTGCTGGATCGGCTTTCCGCCCTGCACATCAACACCGTCTTTTTTCATGTGCGCGCCAACAGCGATGCCTATTATGCCTCGGACAGCTTTGCGGTGGCCGCATGGGCCGGGCCGCTGCTGCGGGCGGGATGGGATCCGCTGCGCTGCGCCGTGGAGGCGGCGCATGCCCGCGGGATGCAGCTGCACGCGTGGATCAATCCGTTCCGCATCGGGCGGGATGCCGCGGCGGCGGTGTGCGGCGACACCTTTGTCTATAACGGAGCCTATTATTATATTCCCTCCTCCGATACGGTGCAGCGGCAGATTTTAAACGGAGTGCGCGAGCTGCTCGACGGCTATGCGGTGGACGGTATCCATTTTGACGATTATTTCTATCCGGCCGGCGCGGTGCCCGCAGAGGAGCCGGCGGAGTTTGAAGCGGAGGCGTTTGCCGCCTATCGGGAGGCGGGCGGTACGGCCGCGGTGGGCGACTGGCGGCGGCTGCAGGTGGACCGCCTGGTGGCGGCCGTCTGTCAGCTGGCGCATCGCAGCGGCCGGGTATTCGGCATCAGCCCCGCTGCCCGGCCGGAATATTGCCGGGAAACGCTCTATGCGGATGTGGAACGGTGGATGACGGTCGGAGGGTATGTGGATTACCTGTGTCCCCAGCTGTATTTCGGTCTGCAGAACGACAGTATGCCGTTTGAAGCGGTGCTGCGCCGGTTTGCGGCGATGCCCCGGCACGAGAGCGTGCGGCTGTATATCGGGCTTCCCGTGTACAAGGCGGGAATGCGCAGCGACAGCTATGCGGGAGCGGGAGCCGGGGAATGGGCCTCGGGCGGCGATGTGCTGGCGCGGGAGCTGCGGCTGCTGCGGGCAATGCCGCAGGTGGACGGGTTTGCCCTGTATGCCTCCTCCTATCTGACGGAGGAGACGCATCCGGGAATCGGGGATGCCGCGCGCTATGAGGCCGACGTGGTGCGGAGTGAGCTGCGGGAGCTGGCGGCCGCCTTGACCGCGCGGGAATCGTGAGCCGCACGAAGCGGCAGAGGAAGGAGAGAACAGGCTATGGCTCGGCATGAGCGTACAGAGAAAGCGCTGCCGCATCGGCGGCTGGCGGCCCTGATCGGCAGCGCGGCGTGTGCTGCCGTGCTGGCGGCGGCGCTGTGGATAGGGTTCTCCGGCGGCGGAAAGCCGGCCGGAGTATTGCCGGATACCTCCGTCAGTACGGCAGCGCGAACGGACGGGACAGGCCGTTCGCTGCCGAACGGCTCCTCCGGGGGACAAGCCTCCCGGACGGAAGGGCTGACGTCCTCTCCGTCCTCGACGGAGTCTGCGGCCCCGACACCGGGGTATACGGATGTTTCCGGGACGGACATCTCCGAAACGGTGACCACGGAGACCGGGGCCGAGACGGCGCAGCCGCCGCATACCACGGATTCCCCCGCTCCCGCCACCTCCGATTCCGTACCGCCGCCGACCGTCCCGACCACCGGGCCGACGCAGCCTCCGACGGATGAGCTGAAGGAGCAGCGGGCTGTCTGGGTCTCGTATATCGAGCTGGACAGCTGGCTGCGGGGTACGGCGGACGCCGCGCGGCAGCGCATCGATGCGCTGATGGAGGCTTGCGTCAGCTGCGGACTGAACACCGTGCTTTTTCAGGTGCGGCCGAACAGCAACGCCTACTATGCGTCGGACTGCTATCCGGTGGCCGAGGCGGCCGGACGCATGCTGAAGGCGGGACTGGATCCGCTGCAGTATGCCGTGGAGGCGGCGCATGCCCGGGGACTGGAGCTGCATGCCTGGGTGAATCCGTACCGGGTCGGGGGAACGTCCCTGTATGCGGTGGTGGAGGATTATTTTTCCTACGGCGGGCGGGTGTATTACATTCCCTCCTCGCCGGCGGTACAGCGGCTGATCTTAAGCGGAATCGAGGAGCTGACGGAGCGCTACGCGGTGGACGGCATCCATTTTGACGATTACTTTTATCCCGACGGCAGCGTGCCGGCGGACAGCCCGGCCTCCTTTGAGGAGGTGGATTTTGCCGCCTACCGTGCGGCAGGCGGTACGGCCGCGGTGGGCGACTGGCGGCGTGAGCAGGTGACGGCGCTGCTGCGCGCGGTATACCGCACGGCCCATGCACACGGCGGGGTGTTCGGTGTGAGCCCGGTGGCCTCCTTCGAGACCAACCGGGAGAAAAAATATGCCGATGTGGCCGCCTGGATGGCCGCCTCCGATACTGTCGATTATATCTGCCCGCAGATTTATTTCGGACTGCAGAACGGCTCCATGCCGTTTGAACGGGTGCTGGCGCAGTGGTGTGCCCGCCCCCGCAGCGCTTCGGTGCGGCTGTACATCGGTCTGGGACTGTATAAGGCGGGAATGCCGGAGGATACCTGGGCCGGCAGCGGAAGGTACGAATGGGCTGCGGGCGGGGATATTCTGGCGCGCGAGCTGCGGGCCCTGCGGCAGCAGGAGGCGGTCAGCGGATTTGCCCTGTACAGCTACGATTACCTGAATCCGGAGCGCTTCACGCGGCCGGTTAACGGAGTGCAGCACGATGCCGCCGTGGCGCGGCGGGAGATCGAAAATCTGCGGGAGGAGCTGAAGCGCTCCTGAGCACCGCGCGGGTACCGGACACGGAGACCTGCAGACAGAGAGGAAACGGTTATGGCAAAGCATGCACGGAATAAACAATCGGGAACGCGCACGGGAGGCCAGCCCCCCGTACAGCACATCGCTCCGCAGTCGCCGCTCTCCGGCGGGAATGCGGACGAGCTGTGGGAGCAGCTGAACGCGCTGTATCTGAGCCGGAACGGAGAGACGGCCCCGGGAGAGGAGCACCGCCCGGAGCAAGCGGAGGCCGATGCGCTCGGCTCCGCCTCCGGAAATAAACCGGAGAACGCCGGACAGGCCGTCGGACAGACATCGGACAAGCCGGAGGCTGCGGCTTTGACCGCTCCGGCTGCGCCGCAGCCGGAGCCTTCGGATTTCCCAGTGGCGGCGCTGCGTCCCGAGGAGCGCGCCGCGCTGCGGACGGAGGAGACGCCGCCGCGCACCCGTCGGCGGAGACCGGCGCTGTGGATCAGTATGGCGGCGGTCGCTGCGGTGGCGGTTCTGGCAATCTTTTTGGTGTACGGCGGCGGATGGGAGCTGCTGCGGGCGGTATGGGCCCCGTCGGAGTCGGGGACGTCCCGCACGGAGCCGACCACCCCGACGACGGAGCCGACCGAGCCGCCGCGTGAGGTGGTGGCGCTGCCGTCGCCTCTGCGCGGCGGTGTGCTGTCGGAGGCGGAGCTGCCGACCGGCAGTGCGGAGGAGATCCGCACCCTGCTGGAGACGGTGACGGCCTGGAATTTTAACACACTGGTGGTACCGGTGCAGACGGAGCTGCCGTCCTGGACGGATCGGCTGCTGTCGGCGGCCGGTGCGCGCGGAATCTGCATAATGGCGCTTCTGGAGCCGGAAACGCCGCCCGCGGTGGCCGAACAGGCAGCCGCGCGGGACTTCGACGGCTTTTTGGTGCGCGGCACGGCGGAGCTGCGGGAAAGCGATGTGACCCGGCTGCTGTCGGTTCTCAAGGAGGGAGAGCGGGAGCGCCGCGTCGGACTGTATCTGACGGCGGAGGGCGGAATCCTGCGGGAGCGTGGCTCCTGGGATTTTGTGACGGTGTCTACGGAGCAGACCACCGTGTCGGAGCCTGCCTTTGCGGAGACGCTGCAGCAATGGAACACCTACTGCACCGTGGCCGGCATGCCGCTCTATACACTGCACACCTCCTCCGCGCTCGCGGGAGATGCGGAGGACTGGAGCCGGCCGGAGGAGCTGTCGCTGCAGTGGGAGGCCTGCCAGAGAATGCAGAGCTGGCAGGGCGGAATGATGGATTCGCTGACGGCACTGCGGGAGCATGAGGAGGCGCGGGAGCTGCTGCTGCGGCAGATGTCCGGCAGCACGGGAGACGACGAGACACCGCGCGTGCTGAGCTTTACCTCCCCGGAGCAGACGACGGTGCATACCGGCGAGGCGATTGTATCGTTCCGGGGCAGCGCCGATCCTGCGTTTCCGCTGTGGCTGAACGGCGAGGAGGTCGAGCTGTCGGCGCACGGGCTGTTCGGACTGGACTGCACGCTGACGGCCGGCACCAACACGTTTACCTTCTCCCACAAGGGGCGCACGGTGGTGTATACCGTAATCTATGAGATCGAGGTGCTGCGCAGCGTGGCACCGGAGGCGGATCTGACCCTGGCCGGCGGAACGACGGTGGCGTTTTCGGCCATTGCCTATAAGGACGCCACCGTTTCGGCTTACATCAACGGAACGGATATTCCGATGACACCGGCTCCGCTCTCCTCCGATCAGGAGGGAACCGAGAATTCGGACTATCAGAATTTTTCGGGGGAATATACATTGCCCGCCGGGGGGGAGGCGGCGCAGGAGCTGGGGTATCTGACGGTGTTCGCCACCTACGGAACACAGACGGAGGCGCTGCAGGGCGGCATGCTGACCGTCAAGGCCCGGCCGAAGCCGACGACCACGGAGAAGCCGACCACGACCACCGCGCCGACAACGTCGCCGTCGGAGACCACGCCCGACACGACCCAGCCGACGGATCCCACGCCGCCCGATCCCTCCCGTCCCGTGCTGGCGGAGGGGCCGCTCCTGATCATCACGGAGCCGTATGCCGCCGAAACCTTCAACGGAGATACCGTGGAGGATTATTCCCGCCCGAACAATGCCTACCTGCCCGAAACCACGGTGGATGTGCTGGTCAAGGAATCCTACGATACGGCCTCCGGCAACTATTATTATTTACTCGGCTGCGGGCGGCGCGTGTATCAGGAGGAGGCGGCCCTGCTGACCGAGTCGGGACAGCTGACCGCGAACTGCCTGACGGTGCAGGGGGTGGCGGTGGCCGACGGCTATACGACGCTGACGCTCGGAGCCCTGTGGCACAGCCCCTACAACCTGCGTCTGCTGCCGCAGGATTATCTGTACGACACCCGCCCGTATCCGGAGTATGACATCACCGGCTGCACGGCGGAATATGTGGAGATCACCTTTGCCTATACCACGGAGACGGTGGGCACCCCCGACGTTTCGGCAAGTCCGCTGTTTTCCTCCGCCGTCTGGAGCAAGGGGGACGGCAATACCTATACGCTGAGACTGTATCTGACCGGCGTCGGGCAGTTTTACGGCTATTCCGCGTCGTGGAACGACAAAAACGAGCTGGTGCTGGAGTTCCGCCACCCGACCTATGTCGGGGATAATGATGCATCGCAGCCGCTGGCCGGCATGACCGTTATGGTGGATGCGGGGCACGGCGGCGTCGATGCCGGGGCTCCGTCTCTGCTGACGGGGCTTTACGAGAAGGAGCTGAACCTCCGCTATGCCCTGACGCTGCGGGACAAGCTGGAGGCGCTTGGCGCAACGGTGGTGATGGTGCGCACGGAGGATGTACAGGTGAGGGGACGCCAGATCGGCGCCCTGACCCGTGAGACGCGGCCGGATCTGTTCATCAGTGTGCATATGAACACAGCCGGCTCCGCCTCCGCCAACGGGCCTTCTTTACATTATTATAATGAATATTCCTATGCACCGGCCAAGGCCATTTATGAGCGTATCTATGCCGCCTATACGGAGCGGAAGGAGACGACACGGCGCGGGGCCAATTGGGACCCGTTTTATGTGACGCGCACGAATGACGTTCCCTGCGTGCTGGCGGAATGCGGGTTCATCAGCAACGTACAGGACATAGAGCTGCTGAACACCGACGATTTCCGCGACAGCTTCTGCGCCGCCATGGCGCAGGGAGTGGCGGACTACGCCGCCTCCCTGCCGCGCCTCGGATGAGAATCCAAAAGGGAAATATCGAAAGCAGAGTCCGCGGAAAATCGGCATTTTCCGCGGACTGAGCGTGTCAAAAACTCTGTTTTTGACACGCTCGGAGGCTGTCTGAAAGGCTGCAGGGACAAGGAGTGCGCCT
>URYX01000116.1 GCA_900552225.1 uncultured Oscillospiraceae bacterium
GTTTAAAAGGATTCATAAAGACTGCAAAACGAAGTGCTGCCGGGGGATGGCCAAAGCCGGAGGAGAATCTGTTGACTCGATTTCCCGGTTGTCCGCGACCTGGAATATCGCTTTGCCGGGACGCGGATTTCCGTGCTTTTTGCGGCTTCTCAGTTGGTCGCAATAAGATAGCGGGCGGATTTCCAATACTGCAGCTGATTCTGTATCCGCTGCCGCTGCACGGAGGTTACACTGTCCAGCTTCTTTTCCGCGGCCGCCACGGCCGCGTCGATTACGCGAATACGCTCCTTGGTGTACACGGAGCTCGGAGCGGGAGGAATCCAGGCGATGCTTCGGTCGGAGCGGTTCTGTTCACTGCTGTCGGCCAACGCCAAATAATAGGTCAGCATCTCCTCCGCGGCCTCTCCGAACAGCTTTTGACATGCATCGGCCAAAATCTGTTCTCCTGTCAGGCCGGCATCCCACATACCCTTGGCCGACACATACCAGAGCGGCCACCGCAGGGCAAAGCTCTTCTGGGTTTCGTAATATGTGGGACTCGGGCCCTGGTCGTAATAGATATACGAGGCTCCGCCGTCCTTCCAGACCTTCTGATTGCGTGTGGAGACGTTTCCCTGAACCCACGGGATTTCGGCCCATACGGGGGCGTTGGCCGCCAGACAATGCCACTCCCAAATGGCCACGTTTTTAATGCCGGCGGTCTGTGTATACTGCCGGAAGTTGTCAATCCACGATTGTGTATACGTCACGCGGGTAATGGAATTGTAGCCGGTCGGAATTTTGAGGCCCAAATCCAGCGGTATGGTCATGCTGGTCTCCCGGCAATACATCATTTCCACGTTCGGTTCGGCCTGAATGCCGCTGACCGGCGGCAGATAGGTCGAATGGTAGCTCAAAAGCGTCAGCTTTTTGTCCGGATACTTTTTGGCCACCTCACGGGCTACGGCATTGGCGAAATACAGCAGCTCATCGCTGTCGCTCCCCAGCTTTGCGCAGGATTCGCATTCGCACCAGTTGTCGTTCCACCCATCGTTGGCGGCGATGGAATACTGTGTCAGAAGCGGGTTCTCGTCAAATTTCTGAATGACCCGTCTGGCCACCTCGCGGGCCAGCTCCGCATTGGTGTAGCAATACTGCCAGTAGGAATCCGTTGTGGTATACGGATCGCGCCTGCCGTTGCAGAGCGCAAACCACTCCGGCTTTGTCCTGGCAAATTCCTCTCTTGTAATCAGGCTGGAAACACCGTGACCGACAAATTTGCTGTCTCCTCCCATATACCAGCGGTAGGAGAATTTTTTATAATTGAACCATACGTTGCTGATCCGTGCCGAAAACTGGGGCGTATGATCGATGTCCAGCGAGCCGATGGCCAGTGTTTTGATTTCCGGGATCACCTGCCACAGCTCATCGGGACCGAACCAGCCGCAGCCCAGCTTTTCCAGAAACATATTGACCGCAAATTCCGTACCGCGGTAAGCGCCGTCGTCATTTCCGATGAGCACCAGATAATTTCCGATGCGCCTGACGATCACCCGTTCGGCACCGGGATAGCCGGACGGCTGTGCAATGCCGAGGGCCTTTGTCTGTGCGGTAGGCCCGACAAGGATATAGTTGCCCTCGGTGCGGTCAACGTCGTCGTATCCGATTTTGACAGGGGCTCCCGTGATGCGTTTCAGATGCGCCTGCAGATCCTCTGCGGCCGCCCGCACGAGCTCGGTGGCCCCGCGGGGAATTACAATGATAGTCTTTGCCGTACCGTCCCGGGCAATGAGAAAGTCGCTCGGCTGCGGGTCATCCACCACCGCTGACGAGGAAGTGGTGGGAGCGGTATCGGGGGTACGTCCCGAAGAATCACCGGAGGATGAGGTATCCGTCGGTGTATCGGAGACGGAGGGGGTGCTCGGCTGACCGGAGATTCCGGTCGGGGCCGATCCGGAGGGATCCGGCCCCTCTGACGGCGTACTGCAGCCTGCACCGATCAGCAGGACGGCCGCCGTCAGCAGCGCCAGCCATCGGCGCCCCGCGTAAAACCGTGTCTTCATATGGATGGATTCCCTTCTTTCTGATGTTCTGCGGTCCCGGCCGCGGCAGCACCGGGCCGGAGGTTATTCGGTCTCATCGGAGGCAACCGTCTCTTTAGTCCAGTCGATTACCGTGTTGGCCTGATCCACCTTTTGCTGATAGATGGGGGTGTATTCGGCAATGGCCTGGGCAATACTTTTGCCGACGGCAATTTCCTGGCAGATCTCAAATGCGCCGCCTACCGCCGAATCGTAGCTGTTGATCGGATAGGGCTTTTTCCCCAGCATGTCGTAGACGGCCAGATGCTCGGCCGGGATGCGGGCGTTGGTGGCCTCGTTGAATTCTTTCTCCGCCTTCAGCATCGCCTCGATCAGCTTGCCGGAGTGGTAGGGAGTATCGCAGCCGTTGCCCATGGCATATCCGAAGGCGGTCATGGGGGCAAGTCCGTCGGGATTGTTCGGGCCGGATGCCATCGGCACAACACCGTACTCAAAATCCACCATTCCGTAGTCCCGCGCCTCCAGAATATTGGCCTCGACCCAGGTGAAATCCGCAAGCATGGCTGCATTGCCCTTGTAGAAGGTGCTCCAGGGATCGGCCTCCCAGCCCTCCCATTGGGAGGTGTACCAGGCGTCCTGAATCACTCCGAGCGAATACGCCAGATTGGGGTCGTTGATGTTGAGGGTGTACCGGTATTGGTTGTCCAGCTTAACCATGGAGGTGGCATTGGCGCCGAAAAAGATATAGGGATAATTGCAGGCAAGCCCCCATCGCTTGCCGGAGGCGTTATTGTAGGTCAGCTCCCTGGCAATGCGCGCCAGGTTGTCAAACGTCCATTCGCCGGCGTTGTACAGATCCAGGGGACAGTCAACGCCTTCGTTTTCAAAGATATCCTTGTTGTAAAAAATTACACAGACACTCGGCCGCGTTACGGCCACATAGTAATTGCCGTTGTAGCAAAAGACCGAGTCCATGGTCTCCCTGTGCAGCACGGGGCTGTTCATATCGATATAGTCCTGCAGCGGCTGGTTCAGCCCCTGCAGAGCATACATCGGGTTGTTGTTGGCGCTGTCCTGAAACACGTCGATCGGCTCGCCGGCAGCCGCTGCGGAACGAAGCTTGGTCATCCAGTTGTCGATACTGGCGGACACAAATTCTAGCGTAATGTCCGGGTGCTCCTCCCTGAACGCGTTGAGGGCAATATTTTCCCATTTCGAGCTGTCGTTATAGTTATGGGCCGGGAGCATAAAGGTGAGCTTTCGGCCTTTTTCGGCGGCCAGTCCCGCCTCCTCGCCGCCGGAGGTGCTTCCTGCGGAGGACGTTCCGCCGCGGCTGCAGGCGGTCAGGCCCAGCAGCAGGACCGCTGACGACAGCAGCCCCAAAATCCGTTTTTTCATTATATACAGCTCCTTTCCATTGATCGGGTGCTGTTCGTTCTGTGTGAATGCGGGAGACGCAGTTTGTTATCCCACAATACCGCTGCGTTCCACACCTTCTGTAAAAAACCGCTGGACGAATGCATACAGCACTACCGGGGGCAGCGCGGTAAGCAGACAGCCGCAGGCGATGATCGGCTCACGCATCAGGATCAGCTCCTGTCCCGCGATTCCGGCGACGCCGCCCAGCTGCTGACTCAGGGTCACCAGCATGGCGCGCAGCATGGTCAGGTTGACCGATACGGTAAAGTCCACACGGAAAAAGAGCGCGGACAGCGTGTAGTCGTTCCAATACCATACAACGGAGAAAAGAAATACCGTGGCCATCAGCGGCAGCGTATTGGGGAGCATAACCCGCAGGAAGGTACGCAGAGGCCCGCAGCCGTCAATCATGGCCGCCTCCTCTAATTCCTGGGGCATGTTGCGGTAAAACTGACGCACAATGAAGATGCACAGTCCGGAGCGGATTCCCGCCCCGAAAAAAGCCATGATGTAGAAAAGCAGCTCCCGGTCCAGCATATTGACGGTAAGCGGCGTACCGGTTACAAGTCCGACCAGGGAGCCGATGCCGAAGAAGTCGAAATTCTTCATGTTGACATACAGGGGAATGCTGTAGGACTGTACGGGAACAATGATGGTAAAAATCAGCACGGCAAACATCAGGTTGCGGCCCCAAAACCGGAATCGCGCAAAGCCGTATCCGGCCAGGACTGCGGTCAGCAGCTGCAGGCAGGTGCTGGGTACCGTGATCAGCAGGGTTTTCAGCGCCGAACGGCCGTAGGACATCAGCGATACGGCCGCGGACATGGCCCGGAGGCTGAAGCCGCGCGGCAGCCAGACCACCGACGGGTTGATCATGTCCTCCACACGCATAAATCCGGAGGAAACAATAAACAGCAGCGGGTACAGCATCACATAGCACATACCGATGATGAAGGCCGCGCGCAGCAGCCGGAGCGGCATCGCACACAGTGCGCGCCGCGTTTTCGGTTTAAGGGAAACTCCGGGGGTTGCGGTTCCCGCCGATGGAAAGAATTTCATGCGTATCCTCCTTTGCGGAGATTCCTCTCCCGGAGGACGGATAAAGCCGGTCTCCGGGAGAGGGGGTATCCGCGATATCAGGCGCGGCGGCGCTTGGAGGCGGCAACCGATGCGGCCAGGACCGCCAAGGCTGCCGACACAATCAGCATCGGTACGGCGGAGCCTTCACCGGCATCCACCGTCGGCTTCTGTGTGGCCAGACGGACATCGTACATGATTTCGCCGCGGATATAGACGCGCAGCAGCATGGCGTCGGTAATGACGGTATCCGCTTCTGTAATCTCGTCGTCACCGTCATATAGCTCCACTGTCACCGTCGCATCATACTGCAGTGCGGTCAACAGATCGCCGGACTTTGTGCCCTCGGGCACGGTCAGCAGTTCCTTTTGGCCGTCCAGCATCATTCCCGACGCATCGGACTTCACGGAAAGAACCGTATCCACCGACGGCTTGACATAGGGGGTGTAGGTTTCCTCCACCGTTTTCAGCGCATAGTCGGCATCGCTGTGCGGCGTTTCCGTGGCGGCCTTGGAGTAGGTATACGTCACATTTTTGCCTGTTTCCGAGGGCTCACCCCACAGATACAGATGTTCGACCTCTCTTTGTACGCCGTAATCTCCCTCCTGAAGCAGGGCATCGTCCTCCATGCGGTAGACGACATTGCCGTCCTTATCGGTGACGTAGAAGTCCGCCAGATACATGTCACCGACACCGAGCGAAGCCGAGATGGTGTTGTAGAAGTCCAGACGCGGGTTATTGGCGTCAATGGTAACGGCGGAGCCGTCGGCATTCAGAATCGGCAGCCAGCCGCCCGTATTGGAACGGAAGGTGCGGACCGGGGTCGTGATGACGTTGCCGAAGCAGAAGGTGCCGCTGACATAGTTTTCGACTTTGATCATGCCGTGCAGAGTCAGCGGGGCGACCGATTCCCAGGAGGCCTGGAAGCCCTTGGTGCTGATATAGGTAATCGGCACGGGATTTTCCTGCGGCAGGCTCATTTTGAGAACGGCGTTCGGAGTATACTCGTACATATTGGATTCCGTATCCACCGACGATTTCCCGTTTGTGACATAGGTTTTCCAATAGCCGTCCAGCGCCCAGAGCTTCAGATCGTTGGCCAGGGAATATACAATTTTATCCTTGCTGTCCGCGATAATCAGATCGGCAAGTGTGAGACGGCCGTTGGCGTTTACCGCCTGGAAACGCAGAATGACGTCCTCCTCAAAATCCTTCAGGGTGATTTGCCGCCCTCCGGGGGTGGACAGCTCCACCCATCCGTCGGTATCGGCCGTCCACCGGCTGACCTCAACGGTTTCATTGGCCGGCTTCATGGTCGCTCCGTCGTAATTGCCGTAGAAGGCGGTAGCGACAAATGCGGCGGGCTGAGCGGCGTCGATTGCTTCAAAGCCTTCGATCTTCAGCTTGGCCACCACATGATAGGGACCTCCGTTTTCTCCCAGCATAAACGGAAGCATTTCCATCTGCAGAATGGCCTGTGAATCGCCGTTGTTGGTAAGCGTGATGCTCCGGTGGGGGGTGTAGTCCTCCGCCGGCGCCGCCAGGCTTCCCAT
>URYX01000117.1 GCA_900552225.1 uncultured Oscillospiraceae bacterium
CGTCCCGCGGGACCGTCACCGAAAGCCCTCTGCCGTCCACCGTAAATTCCGCCGTCAGCCCGACCTCGCGCTTCGGGAAATAGAGATACAGCACAAATCCGTCGGGCCGCTGCGCATAATGCAGCACGGTCTGGGCGGCGGAGGAATGCAGCGTCTCGTGAATGGAGCTGTAGTTGGTCACCGCCACCGAGAACAGCTTGGAAAGACCGTCGCGCAGCACCTTGGAGGCCAGCTCCGCACCGTAGTATTCCGGATCCACCCCGGAGGTATAGACACAGCCGGTCTGCCGATCCGTCACCCGCACACCGTACAGCGTGCTGACCGGGGACTCCTCATCCGGCTGGTAGCGCTCACGGGTGAGTGCCAGCTCCCAGCGGTCGGTCTGCGCCGCCACCGTCGTCCCCTCCGGAATCTCCTCCCCGGGCACCCGGCGGCTCCACGCCGTCTCCATCTGCCCGGCGCCCGGAGCGGCCGCCGCTGCCAGGGAAAGAAAGAGCGCACACACGGCCAGCAGCGCCGCACAGCGGACGGCCCTTCGGCGGTTTCCTTGATTCATCTGCGTCGTCTCCCTTCCCGTGTCATCCGGAGATCTGCCGTACCGTAATTTCATACACAATCTCCCGTATAAACAGATACAGCTGACAGGACAGGGCAAAGAACAGCATCAGCAGCGCCCACACCAGCAGCATAAATATCACAATAATTCCCGTCACCAGCAGACTCTTGCCGAAGCTGTAGTCGTTGCTGCGCAGAATACCCAGAAACAGCAGCAGCAGAACCCAGCCCCACATGGCCGTCTGCAGCAGCGTGTAAAACGCCGACAGATCGGCCGACAGCAGCCACGAGATTCCCGTCAGCAGCGGCGTCATCACCAGGTACGGAACAAAGGCATACATCGTATACCCGAAGATTTCATCCAGTCCCGATTCGCCCGATAAAATGCCCGTAATCCAGCTGTTCACCAATACAAAGGTGGCGATCGGAGCCGCAAACACCAGAATTTCCAGCAGGAAGTTGACCTCGGTCAGCTCCCGCCCGGCCACGGCGTAATTCTCTCCGAAGATCTGCAGCAGCCGCACCGCCGGAATCAGCAGAGCAATGCCAAAAGCTCCTCCGTAAAACCCGCGGCGGTACCGCTTGAAAAGATCGATCGCCTCCAAGGGATGATACAGCATCAGCAGCGCCAGCTTCAGCGCCTTGTGCGTTTGCCTGACTTCCACGATTCCTCTCCTCCCCGCGGTCTATCGGTCCGAACGGATTCCGAACAGCTCCCGGCTGTACCGGTTGGCCAGCCGTCTGCCGCGCAGCAGCAGCCATCCGAGCGCAAACACGCCCGCGGCCAGGCCGACGGCCGCCCACAGGAAATGCTCCGAAATGCCGTCGTGCAGATACCGCCCGTAGGCACGGATATACCCCTCGGTGTCCCCCACCGTGCGGTAGGCCTTCATCGCCTCCGGCCATGCCTTCGCCTTGTAGTAAATATCTCCGAGACACTGCTGACTCAGCGGATAATCCCCGTTGACGGTCTCCACCTCACGCCATTTTTCGCCCGAGGCCGTATACTGCCCGTTTTCGTACAGCAGCAGCGCCTCGTGAATGCTCCGGATAAACCCGGTCGGCGTAAACACCTGCACACAGCCGAGCGCGCTGTCCAGCACATAGATTCTCCCGGTGCTGTCCGTCGCCACGGCCGAGGGCACCTGGAACCGGCCGCGCGTGGAGCCGCGTCCGCCGAACACCGTCAGCAGATTGCCGTTTCCGTCGTATTGATACAGGCGGCAGTTGTTTTTATCCGCCACCGTCAGAATCCCGTCGGCATCCACGGTAATATCCGCGAAATCCGGATCCAGCCACGCCGGAATAAACCAGGAGCCGCTGGTCCCTTCGGTTTTCTCTCCGAAGGCCGTTCCCGTCTTATAGATGTTGTTGCCCACGGAATTGATGATCCGGATCTGCTCCGTCGAGCCGGCCGCCACCGCATACAGACGGCCGTTCGCTCCGAGCGTAAAATTGCTGTAGGACACCGGCTCACGCCGGGCGATCTTTGACTTCTGCTCCTCCGTCAGGAACAGATCGCGCACCCAGTCCGCAAAGCCGTAGCTGACGCGCCCCGCACCGACATATCCCAAAAACTCGTTGTCGGCGCTCAGCTTCATGAAATTTTTCCCCATGATCACATAGAGGTCGCCGCCGTCCGACACACACACCTTGTTCGGCCGGAACTCATACACGTCCCCGAGCAGCTCCGAATCCGGCATGCCGTATTCCCGCAGCTTCCGTCCCTCCGCGTCCAGCCGGACGATCCGGGAATTTCCGTAATCCGCCACATACAGCGTACCGTCCGCAGCGGCAAACACACCGGTCGGCTGGTTGAAATCCGTCTCGCCGTCCCCGGTGTACACCGCACACAGCCGGCGGTTTTGATCCAGCTTCAGTACCCGGTGATTGTCCGTGTCCGCAATGTACATCTGATCCTCGGCATCGATAAACAGATCCTGCGGATGGTTGAGCGTCCCGTCCGGATCGTCCAGCAGCTCGGAAAACTCATAGGTTTTCGGAATATACACCCGCCGCCCGTCCCCGTCCAGCGTGTAGTCAATATCGGCCGAGGAAATGCGCAGGGCGGAGGCGGAAAATGGCTGCAGCATCCACAGAGCCGCCAGCAGCACCGCCGGCAGTGCCCCTAAGGCCGTCCGCTTCCGATTCATACCGTCCCTCCTCATTTGATCCCCGAATACGCCATCGTCTCGATTACCCGTTTTTGCATCAGGCTGAACAGCAGTACCGTCGGTATCGTGCACAGCAGCGTCGCCGCGCCCATCGCTCCCGCGCGGGCAATGCTGCCGTTTTCTCCGATCGTCTGCAGCACCAGCGGCAGCGTTTTCAGCGCCTCGTCACGGATGTACACCAGCGGCGTGAAATAGTCGTTCCACGAGGAGACGAACGAAAACACCACCAGTGTCGCCCAGGCCGGCTTCAGAAACGGCATCACGATCCGGAAAAACAGCGTCATCTCTCCGGCTCCGTCCAGCCGGCCGGCCTCCAGAAACGAATCCGGCATCTGCTCCATAAACTGCTTGGCCAGGAAGAAATTAAAGGGCACCGCAATCTTCGTCACGATCAGGGCAAAATAGCTGTCCTGAAGCCCCATGCCCGACACAATCAGATACGTCGGAATCTGCGTCACCTGCGGCGAAAACATCAGAGCCGCCACGATCAGCGCAAAAATTGCCCGTGAGCACGGCAGCCGGTGCTTTACCATGCCGTAGGCCCCTCCGCAGCAGCAGAGCACCGTCAGCCCCACCGAGACCGCCGCCGTCAGCACACTGTTGAACACCGCCCGCGAAAACGGAACGGTGAGTCCGCTGACTGCCTTCGCCAGGCTGCTGAAATTTTCCAATGTCGGATGCCGCACAAAAAAGCGCGGCGGGAAATAATACAGCTCATCCGTCGGCTTGAAGGCGGTGCTGACAATATAAATCAGCGGCAGCGCCGTAAAAGCCACCAGCATCAGCATCAGCAGGTAAACGACCACCCGCGACGGACTGATGCGGAAGGAAAGCCGCCCGAGCCGGATCTGACGGCTGTGTGAGGTGATGGTTGCCATACTCCTTCTCCTTTCGCGCTGTCACTCCCGCAGCGCCCGCATACAGATTTTGCCGATCGCATAGGTCAGCACAAACAGCACCACGGCCACCGCACAGGCATAGCCCATCTCAAAGCGGATAAACGCGTAATCGTACAGATGCGTCACAATGGTATGCGCCGCATAGTTCGGGCTGGGCATCCCGGCAATCGACACCGCCACATCAAACACACCCATGGCGCCGGACACCGCATTGATGGCCCCGAACAGCAGCTGCGGCTTCATCTGCGGCAGCGTCACATACCACAGCTGCTGGAAGCGGTTTCCGACCCCGTCCACGCTGGCCGCATCGTTCAGCTCCTGAGACGCATTCTGAAATCCGGCCAGGAACACCAGAAATCCGCTGCCCATCCCCATCCATACGGAAACAAGCATCACCACCGGCAGCACAAACCGGTAATCCGAGGTCCACAAAACCGGCGTGGTGATCAGTCCCATCCCGTACAGCCAGTTGTTGATGAGTCCGTAGCGGTCGGGCGAGAAAAAATACAGCCAGACCACGCTCATGGCCGTCGCACTGGTAATCGACGGCGCATAAAAGGCGAGCGCAAACGCATTTTTCCCCTTCAGTCCGTTGATAACCCACGCCATCAGAAAGGACAGGATATACGTAAGCGGCCCCACGATCACGGCAAACAGCAGCGTATTGCGGAGGGCCTTCAAAAACACCTCGTCGTTCATGAACAGCTGCCGGTAATTCTCGATTCCGATAAAGCGGGCCTCGCGTATGGTGTCGTAATCCGTCAGGCTCAGCCAGACCGCATTCAGCACCGGCAGCACGGTGAACAGAAAAAACAGAATCAGAAAAGGTCCTGCGAACAGCAGCCCCATACCGTAGGTCCTGCCGAACCGGGTCAGTTTATTTTGCCGTCTCACAGGCAAACCTCCTGTCTCAGGATACTCCGAATTGCTTTTGCCGACGAAGCAGCTCCGCCGCAATATCTTCATAGCAGGTCTCCAGCGAATCCCGCGGAGACTCCCCGTTCACCACGCAGCGCGTATAGGCGTTGGAAATGTGGCGCCCCGTAAAATAGCTGCCGGGCACATTGCGCGCCTCCGTGGCCCATCGCTTGGCCGTCTGCAGCGTGCTCACCTCGGCACTGCTCCACGGCAGCGCATAAAAAGCCGCATCGTTGGCCGAGAGCCAGCGGGCCGAGCTGCCGATGCGCGTCGTCACCTCGCGGGCAAACAGCGTCTGGATCTCATCCGACGTCCACCATTTCAGCAGCTTCCATCCCTCCTGCGGATGATCGGTGGAGGACAGCAGCACACACGCCTCCGACAGCGAGCTCACCGCCGAACGGTCGATCTCCCCCGCGGCATTCTCCCGCCCCGGAATCGGATAAATCGACCACAGCCCGGCAATCTCCGGCGCCGCCATACGGAATACCATATAAGAGGCCAGCGTATCGACGCCGATCGGGCATTCGCCCGTGCGGAACCGGTTGAACAGGTTCATTGAAACCGGCACCCCGTAATCCGTATACAGCTCCACCATCTCCCGGAACGCCAGATAGGCCGTCTCCGTGTTGAGGGCGGAGGAGCCGTCCTCCGTATAGTAATCCCCGCCGCGCTGGTAGAGGAACATGTCGTAGCGGGCCGGGATGCACATCTCCATCCCGTTGTTGTACAGCGTCGGCAGCACCCGGTCGTAGACCTCCTGCCAGGTATCCGGCACCGCCAGCCCCAGCTCCTGCAAAATATCGTTGCGTACATACATCACCATGGCATTCTGCGTCTCCGGCAGGCCGAACACGCCGTTCTGATAGCGCATGGGAAGCAGCAGCTTATCCGAAAACCGTGTTGCCACACGGTCAAAATCTTCAAATGCACTCAAATCCAGTACCGCATCCCGCAGCGCATACTCAAACGGTGAGGAGCCGGCTATCCCGAGGCCGACGTCCGGCTCGGTACCCGCCGCGATCGCCAGCATCATCACATTGGTGCCGCCGGCATTCAGTTGCCCGCTGGTCACCACGTTCAGACGCACGCCGATCCCCGTCTGCGGGGTAAAATAGGTATCGATCAGGCCCTGCAGGATCTCTCCCCACTCCTTGCCGCGGGAAATCCACACATCCAGCATGACCTCCTGCTCCGTCCCGTCGGAGACCTCTCCGTAGTCCCGCACGAAGCTCAGAAAGAAATCACGGAAAAACGCCCTGCAGCGCTGCAAAAATGAAGCACTGTAATCCTCGGCCGGCTGCTCCGCCGCTGTCAGCCACAGCCGGTCTAAGGAAAACCCGCCGAGCTTCAGCGTCTCCAGCACCTCGGCATAGCTCGAGGAAAGACTCTGCAGATCGGACAGACGGCGGGAAATCTGCGAGGGAGTCTCCTCCATCTCGCGGAGCTGCACCGCCAGGGACGACAGCTGATTCAGCGTTCCGGAG
>URYX01000118.1 GCA_900552225.1 uncultured Oscillospiraceae bacterium
ATACGAGATGTAGAGAGGTCTCGTGGGCTCGGAGATGTGTATAAGAGACAGGCTGACGCTCATCATTCTGTCGTTCCAGAGCCTGTGGGGCAATACGGGCGGCATGGTGATTTACGATGAGGAGCTGAAAACGCTCCCGACCGTGCTGCAGAATATCATCGCGGGCGGAACGATTGCCCGCAGCGGTGTATCGGCGGCGGTGGCGCTGCTGCTGATCATCCCGCCCCTGATCACCTTTATTCTGTCGCAGTCCAATATTCTGGAGACCATGAGTACCTCCGGCATGAAGGATTGAGCCCCGAGAGGAGGAGCGAAGGAACGCTATGAGAAAACGATGGATTGCCCTGACTCTGTGCGCCGTCCTGCTGTGCGGGGCCTCGCTGAAGGCCTCCGCCGCCGCAGAGCTGACCGATCGGGACGGCTCCTATGTGTTCAGCTACTGGGGTGAGACGCAGGCCACGCCGCGTGCCTATGAGACGGAGCGCACGCTGTCGCTGGCGGGAGAGGGTGAAATCTCTCCCGTGCTGACCGATCTGGCCTCGGACGCGGCCGGGCGGATGTATATTGCCGACAGCGCCGGCTCCTGCATCTGGGTGATTGCCTCCGACCTGACCGCGGAGGGGCGCATTACCGCCTATACCGACGGCGGCGAGGAACGGACACTGTCCGGCTGCGAGGGCGTATGGGCGGATGACGGCCGGCTGTATATTGCCAACACCGGCGGCAAAAACGTGGTGGTGCTGGATGCAGAGACCCATGAGACGCTGACGGTGATTCATGCCCCCTCGGCGGAGGAGTGGAGCAGCACGGTGGACTTTGAGCCCGTGCGGCTCTCGACGGACGGCGGCGGGCGTGTCTATGTCATTTCGCGCAATCAGACGCAGGGCATTGTGCAGTTTACCAAGGAGGGCACCTTTATCGGGTACCTCGGTGCTCTGGAGGTCACGCCGACGGCCTGGGACATCTTCATCCGCACGGTGGGCACCGAGGAGATGAAGAAGCGCACGCTGCAGCTGGTGCCGACCGAATTCTCCAACCTGATCTGCAACCGGGACGGCCTGGTGCTGGCCATCACCGAGACGGTGACCGACCAGGAGATCTACAGCGGAGAAAGGGTGCCGGTGCGGCTGCTCAACCCCCTCGGAAGCGATATTTTAAAGACCAACGGCTACCATAACCCCGTCGGAGACATCGACTTTACCCTGTGGAAGGACGAAAACTCGGGAGCCTCCCGCTTTGTGGATGCGGCGGTCGGCCCGAACGGGATTTACAGCCTGCTGGACCGTGTGCGCGGCAAGGTATTCACCTACGACGCGGACGGCAACCTGCTGTATGTGTTCGGCGGCCTCGGCGGCGGTGTAGACCGCTTTGTGCAGCCGGTCTCGCTGGTATACAGCGGGGATCGGATCGCGGTGCTCGACCAGTCGCAGGCCAAGCTGACGCTGCTGCGGCCGACGCCGTTTGCCAAGCTGGTGCTGCAGGCCTACGATGCCCACGAAAACGGGAACGCCGCGGCGGAGACGGCCTGCTGGGAACGGCTGGAGCAGGAGTTCGGCGGCTACGACCTGACAAGCCTCGGCCTCGGAAAGGCCCTGCTCAACCGGGGCGAATACCGCGCGGCCATGGAAAAATTCCGCGCCGCGCACCATAAGACCTACTATTCCAAGGCTCTGAAGGGCTGGCAGACGCAGTTTGCCGAGCAATACCTCGGCTGGCTGCTGCTGGCCGCTGCGGCGGCGATTGCGCTGCTGACGGTGGGGCTCCGCGCGCTGGCCCGGCGGGTCCGCCGCTCGTCGTCGGTACCGGCGCGGGCGCTGGCGGACGGATGGGAGATCACGACACACCCGTTTGCCGGCTTCTGGAATCTGAAATGGGAGCATCACGGCACCGCCGGCGGGGCCACGCTGCTGCTGGCGGCCGCCCTGGTTATCCACTTTATCGGTACCCGCTGCGCTCCGTATCTGGCGAGCAACCTGCATCTGTCGCAGACCAACTCCCTGCTTCCGACGCTGTCACTGGCGGCCGTGCTGCTGCTGTTCGTGGTGGCCAGCTGGTGTCTGACGACGCTGTTTGACGGCAAGGGCACCATCCGCGATATCTACATTTACAGCTGCTACTGCCTGACGCCGTATGTGCTGTTTTCGCTGCCGCTGCTGCTGCTCGGGCATGTGCTGACGCTGGAAACCATGTCGCTGTACACCGGACTGCGCCTGGTCCTGGTGGCCTACTGCGTATTCCTGCTGATGGCGGGAACGCTGACCGTCCATCAGTTTACCCTCGGGAAAACGGTGCTCATGCTGCTCATCAGCGTGGCGGGCGTGATGCTGATGGTATTTTTGATTGTCCTGTGCGCCGGCCTGGTCGGCAACATCGTGGACTTTATTGCCGGGGCAATACGGGAAATCGGCCTGCGGTATGCGTAGCCCGACCGCACCCCGGTTCGGATCATTCCCCTTTAAGGCTTAAGGCGCAACGCACGCGACCGGAAAGGAAGAACGGCATGAAGCGATTACTGAAAACATGGGGGCTGCGGCTCGGCATTCTTGTGCTGGTGCTCGGCCTGTTTGCCCTGCTGCTGCTGACTCATTCCGAAGGGCGCTCCGGCCTCGGAACCACGGAGAACTTCGGGCTGCCGGAGACGGCGGGCTATGACCTGACCGACGAGCTGACGGAGGAGGTCGAGGCCTTTTCCGAGGGCGGCCTGACGATGTACGTGGCGGCGGGCGGAGCCGTGCGGGTGGAGGACGCCTCCGGCCGCACCGTGTGGCGCAACACCGCCCGCGAGGAGGACCGGCGGCTGCTCGGAACGGAGGACGCCGCGGTCTCCCCGCTGTCCCTTGTGTACCGCTACGAGGGCGAGACGGACATCACGCTGTATTCCGGCGCCGATGCCGCGGACGCGGAGCAGTATACGGTGTCCTATTCGGAGGACGGCACCCGCCTGCGGGTAACCTATCTGTTCGATGAGGTGGGACAAAGCGGCATTCTGCCCTACGGCATCACGCAGGAGTGCATGGAGAACGAGATTCTGCCGAAGCTGAGCGAGAGCGAGCAGAGCTACCTGCTGCGGCGCTATACGCTGTATACGGCGGAGACCGCCAAAACCGTCGTGCGCGAGACCTGTCCGGGCGTCAGCAAGACGCCGCTGTATTATCTGGAGGACTGCGCGGCGGTGGCCATGAAAAACCGTACCACCGCCTACCTGGCGCAGGCCGGCATGACGGAGGAGCTGTACGCCGCCCAGTGCGCCCTTACCGGAGAGAAGCCGGCGGATTATACCGAATCCTATCTTGTAACGGCGGAATATTGGCTGGAGAACGGAGACATTATGGTCAACATCCCCTGCAGCGAGATTCTGTTCCATCCCGAAAACCCGCTGACCACCCTGACGCTGAACGGGGCCGCCACCTATGCCGCCGCGACGGAGCAGGGGGCCTACCTGCTGCCCGCCGGCAGCGGCGCCACCCAGCCCTTTGCCGCAGCGCAGGAGCGCAACAACCGCTATGCCTACTACGGCCGCAACCTGCTCGACACCGAGGAGCAGATCGGAGAATCCACCTTTCCGTTCCCGGTGTACGGCGTGCTGCGCGAAAACGGGGACAGCCTGCTCTGCATCATTGAGGAGGGCGCGGAGGTGGCGGAGCTGAACGAACGCTTCTCGGAGGGGGCCTCGCAGCTGACCCTGTCGCTGCGGCTGACCTCCTACGGCAATTCCTCCGTCACGGCACAGCAGAACTCCACCGTATTCAACCCCTCGGTCTATACCGGCAACTTCACCGTGCGGTACCGTCCGTGTACGGGCCATACCGCGACGGAGCTTGCCGCCGTCTACCGCACCCTACTGCTGGAGCAGGGCAAGCTGCCCGAAGCGCCGGTCAACACCGACGCGGTGCTGCTCGAGCTGATCGGCAACGTGGCCTATTCCTACCAGTGGGCGGGCCTGCTCCCCGTCACCTCCGACCGGGAGCTGACCACCTACGCGCAGGCGCAGGAGATGGTGCAGTTTCTGCATGAGGCGGGGATTACGCCGACGGTCAAGCTCTCCGGCTTCAACAAAAACGGCCTGTACTGCCAGCGCCCGGGCGATATCACCTTCGCCTCCTGCCTCGGCAGCCGTGCATCGCGGGACAGCCTGTTTGCCTATCTGCGGGAGACCGATACCACCGCCTTCCTGGAGCTGAACCTGGCCTATACCTATACGGGCAAGAACCAGTGGCCGACGGGCTACCGGGCGCAGCGCGAGAGTGCCCGCCAGGCCAATAACCGCAGTGTGACCGCCGTGCTGAAAAGCCTGTCCACGGGGGACGCCCTCGCCAAGGCGGGGACGCTGCACGTGACGGCCCCGAGCCGCTACCTGTCTTATGCGGAATCCTACCGGGAGGCGCTGCCGGAGGGAATCGGCGCCAGCCTCGGGGACAGCTTCCTGACGCTGAGCACCGACTTTTCCGAGCAGTCCCCGCAAAACCGCGCGGATACGCTGAAGGCGCTGACCGCGGCTGCGTCGCTGCTCGGGGAGACCCATCCCGTGATGACGCAGAATCCGGTGCTGTCCGTGCTCGGCGCACTGTCGATGAGCGAAAATCTCGACCGCTGCGGCGAGAATGGCTATGCTCTTGACGCCTATGTGCCGTTTGTGCAGACGGTGCTGCACGGACACGTCAATTATGCCTCCCGCGCCCTGAATGCCCAGAGCGACTACCGCGAGGCCCTGCTGTCCGCAGTGGAAACGGGCAGCGCCGTCAAATTCACGCTCGCCGGCCGCTATACCGTGCTGCAGGAGGAGACGGAGTACGACTATCTGTATTATATCGATTGGGAAAAGTGGAAGGACACGGTACGGACGGATGCGGCGGCGGTCAACCGCCTCTATGACCGGATCCGGACGGCGGAGCTGGTGTCGCTGCAGCGGGAGGGTGACCTGACCCGCACGGTCTACAGCAACGGGGTGACGGTGTACGTCAACCGCGGCGAGGAGCCCGTGCAGGCGGATGGAATCACCGTTCCGGCCCGCGGCTTTGCCTCCCGCTGATTCCCGCGCTCATTCATTGACACGGAAAACCCTCTGCTTTTTACGGCTTCTCCTTCTTTTCCTCATCGATATCCTGTGGGATAGAGATCACATTTTGATAGAAACCGGTCACATATGTGCTTGAAAGGAAACGGGCAGCCTGTAGAATAGAAGCAGCGGGATACAAAGGAGTGAATCTGTATGGAAATTCTGAAGCCGGGCAAGCTGGCCCCGCCCGCCGATCTGCGGCGGGATGAATTCGACGCCGACAACGAGCGGATCCTGACCACGGGCGAGCGGGTGGACATCGTCTTTATTGGGGATTCGATTACGGAGGGCTGGAACGTCAAAAATGCGTTTGCCTCTGTCGGCAGCACCGTCAACCGCGGCATCAGCGGCGACGTGATCCACATCATCGAGAAGCGCTACGCGGCCGATGTGCTGCAGCTGCATCCGTCGGTGGCGGTCATCCACGGCGGCGTCAACAATACCTTCCCGCTGTTTGAGGCGACACCGGAGACGATGTCCGCCGTCGCTGAGGAGGCGGTCAGCACCTTTACGGCGGCCTACCGTCGCCTGTTTGAGGCAAGCCGGAAGGCGGGGCAGATGGTCATCGCCTGCGCCATTACACCGCTCGCGGAGCAGCCGTCTCCCGGGGCCGAGGCCCGCAAGGAGACGGTGGTGCGGATGAACGGGATCCTGCGGGAGCTGTGCGAGGAATACGGCTATCCCTTTGCCGATTACCATACGGCGCTGGCCGAATTTGACGGCAAAACAGCGCAGCCTTGCCTGACCTATGACGGGCTACACCCGAACGACCGGGGCTATGCGCGGATGGACCGCGTCATCCGCCCGATCCTGCAGGCATGGTTCGCGGGCCGCGCCGCCCGCGGCTGAAACACATTTCAATATTCCCTTATAGCTACAGAGAGCCCGGACTGCAGTATCTGCGGTCCGGGCTCTCTCAGACTGTCAAAAAAGTCCGCAGGCCGCAAAAGCAATATAATGCCAAGAAAGAA
>URYX01000119.1 GCA_900552225.1 uncultured Oscillospiraceae bacterium
TGTATGCGCAGGTTACGCCGCAGGATTTGGTGCGCTACGGTCTGATTCCGGAACTGGTCGGACGTATGCCGGTGGTGACGGCGCTCCATCCGCTTGACGCAGATGCACTGGTGCGAATCCTGTGTGAGCCGAAGAATGCCGTACTGAAGCAGTATACACAGCTGTTTGCTCTGGACAATGTGCAGCTGGAGTTTACGAAGGAAGCGCTTCGGGCCGTGGCCGAAAAGACGCTGCAGCTCAAGACGGGAGCGCGCGGTCTGCGTTCCGTCATGGAGGAGCTGCTGACGCAGCTGATGTTTGACGTACCGTCGGATCCGACCATCGAAAAGGTGATTGTCGGAGAGGGCTGTGTGAAAAACGGCGACAAGCCGGAGCTTGTGATTGACCCGCAGCGCAAGGCCGTCAAGATGCGGCCGCCGGTGAAACGCACGCCGCGCCGCAAGGTAACGGCATAACCGGCCGTTGGCCGACCACTGGAATTAAAAGGAATGAAGGACACATGAGCATAACGAAACCAGTTGCCCGTGTGAAAACCCTGCCCCTGCTTGCTTTGCGGGGGCTCGTGGTTTTTCCGGGGGATGTTTTGCATTTTGATATCGGGCGGCCGAAGTCGCTCGAAGCACTGCGCCGGGCCATGGAGGGAGATCAGCAGATCTTCCTGCTGACGCAGCGGGATGCGGCGCAGGAGAATCCGCGTATGGCCGATCTTTACCCGATCGGGACGGTGGCGCATATTGTGCAGCTGCTGCGGCTGCCGGGAGAAGGAATCCGCGTCCTGGCGGAGGGGCTGTACCGGGCGGTGCCGACGGAAACGGAGCAGACGGAGCCCTGCTTTATAGCAACGGTGACGGAAAAGCCGGAGCGCCATATGGCGGACGCTATCCACAGCCTTGCGCTGATGCGGGACATGCGACTCGGTATGCAGGAATACTGCCGGGCCGGCGGCGACGTGACCGCGGATAAGCAGGAGCAGATAGAAAACGAGGAGGCTCCCGGGAGCATGGCTGACCGCATCGGGTCGGCGCTTCCGCTGTCCGTGGAGGAAAAAATGCGGCTGCTGTCCGCGGTGTCGGTGACAGGGCGGGCGGAGCTGCTGCTCTCATATCTGCAGCGCGAGCGGCAGGTGCAGGGCTGGGAAGCGGACATTCATAAGCGCGTCCAGGAGCACATGGACGAGAACCAGCGCGATTACTATCTGCGGGAGCAGATGAAGGTGATTGCGGAGGAGCTCGGAGAGGACGAAAATCCGCTGGAGGAGGCGGAGGAGCTGCGCCGCAAGGTAAAGGCGTTGGCCTTGCCGGAGGAGACGGAGCAGAAGCTGTGCAAGGAATGCGATAAGCTCTCCAAAATGCCGCTCGGTTCGCAGGAGGCCACCGTGGTCCGCATGTATCTGGACGCGTGCCTGTCGCTGCCGTGGCATACGAAAACCGCGAAGCCGCATACCCTGAAGGAAGCCAAGCACATTCTGGAGCGTGACCATTATGGCCTGGAAAAGGTCAAGGAGCAGATTCTGGAGATTCTGGCAGTGCGCACGCTGGCACCCGACTGCAAGGGACAAGTGATTTGTCTTGCCGGTCCTCCCGGCGTCGGTAAGACCTCGGTGGCCCGCTCGATTGCGGAGGCTACGGGGCGGCAGTATGTGCGCGTGTCGCTCGGAGGGGTGCGGGACGAATCCGATATCCGCGGACACCGGCGCACCTATGTCGGCTCCATGATGGGGCGCATTCTGCATGCCGTGGTGCAGGCGGGATGCAAGGATCCGCTGATCCTGCTCGACGAAATCGACAAGCTTGGCCATGATTTTCGCGGGGATCCGTCGGCGGCTCTGCTGGAGGTGCTCGACGCGGAGCAGAATTCCCGCTTTGTGGATCATTACATCGACCTGCCGTTTGATCTGTCGGAGGTGCTGTTTTTGACGACAGCCAACGATCCGTCGGCCATTCCCGCACCGCTGTACGACCGGATGGACGTGATTACGCTTCCGAGCTATACGGCGGAGGAAAAACGGCATATTGCCCGTTCGTATCTTGTGAAAAAGCAATGCCGGGCAAACGGTCTGACGGCAAAGCAAATCCGCTTCAGCGATGAGGCGCTGAAGCGGATCATTGACGGCTATACCCGGGAGGCCGGCGTCCGTGAGCTGGAGCGTCAGATCGGAAAAATCTGCCGCAAGGCGGCGCGGCGCATCGTAGAAGACGGCGTGACCTTTGTGTCCGTGCGTCATCCGGAGGAGTTTTTGGGGCCGGTGAAGTACCTGCCCGACCGGCTGCCGGAGCAAAACGAGGTCGGCGTGGTCAACGGGCTGGCCTGGACCAGCGTCGGAGGAGAGATGCTGCCGATCGAGGTGGCCATACTGGAGGGCAGCGGCAAGATTGAGCTGACCGGTTCGCTCGGTGACGTGATGAAGGAATCGGCGCATATTGCCATCAGCTATGTACGGGCCCACGCCGAGGCGTGGGGCATTGATCCGACCTTCTACAGGACGAAGGACGTACATATTCATGCGCCGGAGGGGGCCGTGCCGAAGGACGGCCCGTCGGCCGGCGTGGCCATGACGACCGCGCTGGTTTCGGCGCTGACGGGGATTCCGGTACGGCACGATGTCGCCATGACGGGAGAAATTTCGCTGCGCGGCAAGGTGCTGCCGATCGGCGGACTCCGTGAAAAGACCATGGCAGCCTATCTCCACCACATGCACACGGTGATTCTCCCCGCGGATAACCGGAGCGATCTGGCGGAGCTTGCGGAGGAGGTACGGCAGGGGCTGAACTTCCTGCCGGCGGAGCAGATGGAGACGGTGCTGACGGCTGCGCTGTGTGCACCGCTGCCCGCGGTGCGCACGGAGGCGCCGAAAAAGACCGCGCATACGGCGGTCGGACATGAGACACCGTCCGATGCGGTGATGCGGGTGTAAGGCTGCGGCAAAATGCAGAAAGGGGTGTCCAGAATGGCCTTATCGGTACAACAGGCGGAATTTGAGCTGTCGGCGGCGCAGAAGGAACAGCTTCCAGCGCCCACGCTTCCGGAAATCGTGTTTTCAGGCCGCTCCAATGTAGGAAAATCCTCGCTGATCAACGCGCTGCTGCGGCGGAAGGCCCTGGCCCGCACCAGCGCGACGCCCGGAAAGACCGCCACCATTAACTTTTATAAGCTGCCGACGCTGCGCCTGGTGGATTTGCCCGGGTACGGGTATGCCAAGGTGTCGTTTGCGGAAAAGCGGCGCTGGAGCGATCTGATCGAGGGATATTTCCACGCGGATCGGGATCTGCGGCTGGTGCTGCAGCTGGTGGATATGCGGCATCCGCCGACCGCGGACGATCGGCAGATGCTGCAGTTTATGGCGGATGCGGAAATTCCGTTTGTAGTGGTGCTGACCAAGGCGGACAAGCTCAAGCCGACCGAACGGGCGGCGCGGCTTGCCGCCGTTGAGGAGGAATTTGCGGAATTTGAGGGGCTGACCCTGATTCCGTTCTCCGCCGTGACCGGAGAGGGGCGCGAGCCGCTGCTGGAGATTCTGGACGAGGTTACGGCAGAGTAGGTACGGGATCCGCGGCGGGCGGCGGCAGAAGATCCTGCATGCCGTAGAGCCCGGCCGGCTGGTCCTGCAGGAAAAATGCGGCACGCAGGGCACCGGAGGCGAAAATGTCCTTGGAGGCGGCGCTGTGGGTCAGGGTGATGACGTCGTCCGGACCGGCGAAGAACAGGCTGTGTTCTCCGACAACGGTGCCGCCGCGCAGAGAGGCAAACCCGATTTCGTGCGGGTCCCGCTGGGAATTCCGGGTATGCCGGTCATAGACGTACTGCGGAGTATAGGGGAGCGCCTTGCGGACGGAGTCTGCCAGCAGCAGTGCGGTCCCCGAGGGGGCATCCCGCTTGCCGCTGTGGTGCATTTCGAGAATTTCGATATCGTATTCGCTGCCGAGATAAGCGGCGGCCTGATAGGCCAGAAGCGACAGGAGATACAGGCCCTCCGACAGGTTGGCGCTGTAAAAGACTGGAATCTGGCGGGCCGCCCTTTCGAGCGCGGCGCGGTCGCCGTCCTGCAGTCCCGTGGTGCCGATGACGGCGGGCAGCCGCTGCGCGGCCGCATAGTCGAGAAGGGCCCCGAGCTGTGACGGATGGGAGAAATCGATGAGAACATCTGCCGGAATCCGGCAGTGCTCCGGCCGCGCCCATACCGGAAACGGTTCGGTGCCGCCCGGATGGCGGGTCAGCCCCGCCACAATCCGGCAGTCGCAGCGCCCGGCAATGTGTCGGGCTACGGTGCGGCCCATGTGGCCGCCGCAGCCGCTCAGGAGTACCCGCAGCACGGAGTGCGGGGAGGGGCTCTGCGGTTTCATAGCAGGTGATAGCGGCGCAGCACATCGGCAAGGGCCGCGCGCTTTTCCTCCGTCATAGAATAGAGCGGCAGGCGGCAGGGGCCGACCGGCCATCCCATCAGCCGCAGAGCCTCCTTGACCGGGATGGGGTTGACGTCGCTGAACAGTGCATCGCACAGCGGCAGCAGCTCCAGCTGCAGACGGCGGCTTTCCTCGGTGTCGCCGGAGAACCAGCGGGCGCACAGCTCGTGCATTTTCAGCGGCATCAGGTTGGCCAGCACCGAGATGACGCCGGCGCCGCCGAGCGACAGCAGCGGAACCGTCTCGCTGTCGTTGCCGGCATACAGCGACAGGTCACAGGAGGCGGCAATCTCGGCCGTCTCGGACATGCTGCCGTTGGCCTGCTTTAAGCCGACGATGCGCGGGTGCCGCGCCAGTGCGGCGGCGGTGGCGGGGCGGAGATTCAGCCCCGTGCGCGAGGGAACGTTGTATAACAGAATCGGTCGGTCTACGGCATCGGCTACGGCGGTATAGTGCGCGAGGAGCCCCCTCTGGGATGTTTTGTTGTAATAGGGGGTGACGAGCAGCAGGGCGTCGGCGCCGAGGCGGCAGGCCTCGCGGGACAGCTCGATGCAGCTGGCAGTATCGTTCGAGCCAGTCCCGGCAATAACAGGGACGCGACCCTTTGCCTGCTCGATCGCCGTCTGCAATACCGCTACGTGCTCTCGCCGGTTCAGCGTGGAGGATTCTCCCGTTGTCCCGCAGGAAATGATCGCGTCCGTTTTGTTTTCAATCTGAAATTCGATAAACTCCCTGTAGATTTTGTAATCCACCGCTCCGTCGGCGGTCATCGGGGTGATGACCGCCGTGCCGGAACCGGTAAACACAGGGATCCGACTCATCGGCAAGCCTCCTTACGGCTTCAGATATATCCTTTCGCGCACAGAAGCTCCGCGAGCAGCACGGCTCCGCCGGCCGCACCGCGCAGGGTGTTGTGCGAAAGACCGACAAACTTGTAATCGTACTGCGTATCCTCACGCAGACGGCCGAGCGAAATGGCCATGCCGCCCTCCAGATCGCGGTGCAGCCGCGTCTGCGGCATGGCATCCTCCTCGAAGTAATGCAGGAATTGCTTCGGAGCACTCGGCAGCTCCAGCTCCTGCGGCTCACCGCGGTAGCTCCGCCAGATTTCGAGAATTTCTTCCTTCTGCGGCTTTTGCGCGAAGCTGCAGTAGACGGCCGCAAAGTGGCCGTCGCTGACCGGGACGCGCAGGCACTGTGCCGTAAAGGCGGGGGAGGCGGCGGGAACGATACGGTCTCCCTCCACGCGGCCCCAGATCTTCAGCGGCTCCTGCTCGGATTTTTCCTCCTCGCCGCCGATATAGGGAATCATATTGTCCACCATCTCCGGCCAGGTGGCAAAGGTCTTTCCGGCGCCGGAAATGGCCTGATAGGTGCAGACGAGGGCCTTGGTGACGCCGAACCGCGACAGCGGGAACAGGGCGGGGACATAGCTCTGCAGCGAGCAGTTGGATTTGACGGCGATGAAGCCGCGCTTGGTGCCGAGGCGCTTGCGCTGGGCGTCGATGATGTGGATGTGGTCCGCATTGATCTCGGGCACGACCATCGGGACGTCCGGGGTGTGGCGGTGAGCCGAATTATTGGAGACGACCGGGCATTCGAGCTTGGCATATCGCTCCTCGA
>URYX01000120.1 GCA_900552225.1 uncultured Oscillospiraceae bacterium
CTATGACCTCGCCCGAGGTCGGCAGCGCCTCCCGCATAATCAGCTTCAGAAAGGTACTTTTTCCCGCGCCGGATTCTCCGACGATAAAGACAAATTCGCCCTTTTCGATCCGGAGATTGACATCCTTGAGTGCCTGTACGCCGTTGTCGTATACTTTATGTACACCTTTGAATTCAATCAAAGAGATTCCTCCTTCCAAAGCGCAGCGCCCGCTCTCCCGTAAGCGGACACCCGGCCCGCCCGGTTCCCGCCGGGCATACAGACCGCGTTCCGTCCCCATTGTACCCGGAATTTCCCGTAAAAGCAAGGGACAAGATTTGGCAATTTTCCGCCGTCATGCGGCAAATTTCCGCGCGGGGGCCGCACACAGCCGCTGCCCCGCGCGGTCTTTCCGCCGCCGGCTCTTTGAAGAAAAACGCGCCGAAAGAGTCATCCTCCGTCGGCGCGCATGGATCGCTTATCAATACTTGACAGGATCGGCCATCAGATATTTCTTGACCATCAGCGCCACCTTGAAGACGATCGCATCGTCAAACTCCCGCAGATCCAGGCCCGTCAGGCGCTTGATCTTCTCCAGGCGGTACACCAGCGTATTGCGGTGCACAAACAGCTTGCGCGAGGTCTCGGAAACGTTCAGGCTGTTTTCAAAGAAACGCTGAATGGTAAACAGGGTCTCCTGATCAAGCGCATCGATCGAGCCGCGCTTGAAGACCTCCTTGAGGAACATCTCGCACAGCGTCGTCGGCAGCTGATAGATCAGGCGGGCAATGCCGAGATTGTCATAGCTGACAATGGACTTCTCGGTATCGAACACCTTGCCGACCTCGAGTGCCACCTGCGCCTCCTTGAAGGAACGGGCCAGTTCCTTGATGCCCTCCACCGGCGTGCCGATGCCCACCGTGATCGGCGTGTAGAACTCGCTGCTGAGCGTATCCACAATGGAGCGCGCCAGCTTCTCCAGATCCTTGCTGTCGATGCCGGCCCGGATCTCCTTGACGAGCGCAATGTCCTGCTCGCTGATGTTGATGACAAAATCCTTCGACTTGTCGGGGAACAGCTTCTGCACCACGTCGAACACGGACACATCCGTCTGCCCGAGCACACGGATCAGCAGCACCACACGGCTGACATCGTTGTTGAAGTGCAGCTCCCGCGCCTTCAGATAGATATCGCCGGGCAGGATGTTGTCCAGCATGATATTTTTCACAAAGTTGCTGCGGTCGTATTTCTCATCGTAATACTGCTTGATGCCGGCGAGCGAGACACCGAGCAGCGCCGCATACTTCTGCGCCTGCTCGTCCGCACCCTCCACAAACAGAATGTACTCACAGTGGGGCTTGGCTCCGAAGGGCCGGAACGTGTATCCGTTGCGGGAGAAGGTCTCTCCGCCGGCGAACGACTCCTCGTTCACCTCCGGAACGGTCTGGCCGATCCGGCCGAGATCACTGCACGCCACAATCGACAGGGTCTCATCGATCACTCCGATCGTGCGGTCAATCGCATCGCGCATCTGATGAACGATCCCCTGAAACAATCTGCTGGACATAATTTACATCGACTCCTTTATACACACGATTTGACTCGTTTCTTTACGCAAAAAGCCCAAGCCTAAAAATACCCTTCTTATTGTACACAATTCTTTTTCTTTTTTCAAGCACCAAATTGCAGATTACGGCGAATTTTTCAAAATATTCCGGAATTTTCTGCCGTTTTCCCCCTCCGCCCCTGAAAAAACAGCCCGCCGACCGCGGCCGGCGGGCCTGAGCGCGGCAAAAAGCCGCGTTTTGGATACGCTCGGAGTCTGTCTGAAAGGGCTGCAGGGGCAAGGAGTGACCGACGTACAGGGAAATTCGCCCCCGCTGACAGCGGCTCTTAGGACTTGCCGCTGTCAGCCGGCCGCCGCCCGGCCTTGGAGCAGGCGGTGCGTAAGCGCATCCCTGCATCCTGCGCCTTGACGGATGGCTTGCCATAGAGGTCCGTGTGTGCTATACTGAGTATCCGTTCAACAAATCGGGATTTACAGGAGGTAATTATGCTTGCTTTATATGAGCCCAAATATGAGGACTTGTGGTTTCGGCAAATGATGCTAGCCGATGAAGATACCATGTCCTACAATCATGCATGGGGCGGGACAATTCCCTGGCCGGAGGATCAATGGAGCGGCTGGTACGATTCTTGGATTACTTGCCGCGAGGACAAGCGGTATTATAGATATCTAAAAAATAAAGACGGTCAATTCGTTGGAGAAATTGCATATCATTACGATGCCGAAACACAGCATGAGATGGCCAATGTTCTTATCTATTCAAAATACAGAAAAAAGGGCTATGGGAGCGAGGCATTGGCTCTGCTGTGTTCCATAGCAAAAGACAACGGGATTTCAGTTCTCTATGATGATATTGCCATGGACAACCCGGCTATTACACTTTTTCTGAAACACGGATTTGTGGAAGAAGACCGGACAGAAGAAACCATAATCCTCAAAAAGGAACTGTAATACAAATCCCAGGTTGTCGGCCGGATGTTTCTTTTTTCTGCTAACCGTTTTGCTCCTTGACCGCAAAAGCAGCACAAATTCTGAGAAAAAACCGCAAGATAGAGCGATTCTTTTCTCCTTATTTATTTTAAAAAGCGTTGGCCCTGGGACCAACGCTTTTGCTTTCTGTGTCGTGAATCTCTGCCCCTGTAGCCCTTTCAGACAGCCTCCGAGCGTGTCAAAAACAGGGCTTTTGACACGCCCCGGCTCCCTCTGACGAGGGAACTGTCGGCGCAGCCGACTGAGGGAGAGAAAAGCTCCCGCCTTGCTGCTGTCCCGGATCCCTTTCCGCCTCCGGCGCTCCTGACCGACTGAGAGAAAAATTCTCCGGCTCCCTTATGTATCCCCGCCGCCTACAGCGCGAACAGCAGCTTCAGTATGAGCAGCATCAGCACCCCCGGCACCCCGAGCACCAGGCATACCGCGCCGGAGGCCCAGCCGAGCCCGAGCGATACGCCGGTCAGCATTCCCGTCAGATTGACCGCCGCCAGGGCACAAAGCCCCTGCACCCCCGAGGCCAACAGCCGCCGCAGCGGGGCCCCCTGCCGCAGCAGGACCGCCGCCACGGCCGCGGCGGCGGCACACAGCACCGCCGCACACACGATCCACAGCCCCGTGCTCATCCGATCTCCTCCCCCGTAAACGGCGGATACACCGCCGCGGTCAGCCCCGCCTGCTTGGCCTGCCGCAGCAAAAAGCGGTAGCGCGCCCGCAGGGCCTCCGTCTCATAAATACACGCCTCGATCAGATCGCTGTCGCTCTCCATGGCAAATCTCGCCTGCACGGCCTGCAGCTCGCGGCATACCTCCCGGATAGCCTCCTGTGTCTTTGACGGAGGGGTGTCCTTCAAAAGAATCTGCTTCCAACGGTTTTCCATGGCATTGTCCTTTCTCCGTGCCCGCTCGGCGATGCGATGCCGCCCTGTCACGGTGGTATTGTATGAACAGTTTGGACGCTTTATCAACCGTTTAGACAAACCGCCCGGATTTTTTCGAAAAACACCGCAAAGTAGGACAACACAAACCGCAAAAGGAGACATCGACTTTCCGCGAAAGTGTGCTACAATGAAAACAGATACAAAAAGCTGTTTCTGTATCCCCCATACCCTTATTTTGAAAAAGAAAGAGGACGATCGATATGCTGAAAATCGGATTTATCGACTATTATCTGGACGAGTGGCATGCCAACAACTACCCGGAATTCATCAAGGAGGCCTCCGCCGGAGAGATGGAGGTTGCGTATGCCTACGGCCACATCGACAGCCCCATCGGCGGCATGACCACGGATGAGTGGTGCGCCAAATATCAGATTCCGCGCTGCATGAGCATCGGGGAAGTGATTGAAAAGAGCGATGTGCTGATTGTACTGTCCCCCGATAACTGCGAGATGCACGAGCAGCTTTGTGAGCTGCCGCTGCGCTCCGGCAAGCTCACCTATGTGGACAAGACCTTCGCCCCGGACTATGCGACCGCGCGCCGGATCTTCGACAACGCAGAGGCACACAACACGCCCTGCTATTCCACCTCGGCGCTGCGCTTCGCCACCGAATACGCCGACATCGACCGCGCCGCCATCCGCGGCATCAACCTGGTCGGCCCGAACGAGTTTGAGACCTACGCCATCCATCAGCTGGAGCCGCTGATGATGCTGATGCAGGCCTCCGCCAAGCGCGTCATGTACCTGCCGGGCGACGGCTGGTATACGGTCTGCGTGGAGATGACGGACGGCCGGTTCGGCACCATCTCCGGCTACAAGAGCGGCTCGCCGTTTACCTATCAGATCGCCGGCAACGGCGAAACCGTCCGCGGCGAGGTGACGTCGGATTATTTCCGCATCTTCATCCGCAACCTCGTGGAGTTCTTCCGTACCGGCAAGGCTCCGGTTTCGCATGAGGAGACCCTGCGCATCATGGCCGTCCGCGGAGCCGGACTCGAGGCGCAGTCCCATCCCGCCGAGTGGGTGGCGGTTCCGGAAGTGCGCTGAAGCCGCCCTCCCCGATCATTTTCCCGTCGGCTGCCACGATGCATCAAAGGCCCGGGGACGCTTTGGCGTCCCCGGGCCTTTCCTGTTTCCCAAAAACTATATCTTTATCTTCGCCGCACGGCGCGCCTCCCCTTTAAGGAGCGGCACGCAGCGCAGCCCTTCGGCCGGCATATCCTGCCCGTACAAGCCTGCGGATTTCTCCGCCGTCATGCCTCGTCCGCCCAGATCTCCTTCGCCATGCGGAACACGGCCCAGGCCTTCGGCCAGCCGCAGTAAAAGGCCGCATGCGTGACGATCTCCGCCAGCTCCTCGCGGGTGATTCCGTTCTTTTTGGCACTCTGCAGATGATACCGGAAGCTCTCGTCCGTCAGTCCCTGCGCCATCAGCGCCGCCACCGTCACCAGCGAACGGTCCCGCAGCGAGAGCTGCTCCTCCCGGCTCCAGGCCTCCCCGAACAGCACATCGTCATTGAGCCGTGCAAATTCCGGCGCAAATGCGCCGAGGGCGTCGCGCCCTGCCGTCTGTTTCATTTCCGTCTCCTCCTTACAGTGCCTCATAGTCCTCGTCATCGCCCGGCTCGCACCACTCGGTGCGGCAGTTTTCCCCCGGAAGCTCCAGGGCGATATGGCTGAACCAGCTGTCCTTCTTGGCCCCGTGCCAATGCTTGACATTGGCGGGAATCTGTACCACGCTGCCTTCCTGCAGGCTGACCGCCTCGCGGCCCTCCTCCTGGTACCAGCCCTCTCCCGCGGTGCACAGCAGCTGCCCGCTGCCCCTGTCCGCGTGGTGAATGTGCCAGTGGTTGCGGCAGCCCGGCTCAAAGGTCACGTTGGCGGCAAACAATCCGCCCTTCGGATCGGTCAGCGGCTTCAGATAGGATTCTCCCTGAAAATACCGGGCAAATGCCGTATTGGCCTCTCCCGTACCGAAACGGTTGGCCTGCTCAAACGCTTTTCTGTCTGCATACTTCATCGAAATGACCTCCTGTATACCTGTATAGAATATTGCATGATACGGATTCTGCGGACAGCCCTCTGCTTCCGTCACTCCCGCCCGACGCGGTAGCGCAGCCAGACCGCGCCGCTCTCATACGGATGCACGCTCCGGCGGCTGTCCGTCAAACACCGCCGCCATGCCGCCGCGGCCGTCAATCCCCGCACCGACAAGCAGGCTGACCTCATCCAGCAGCCCCGCCGCCAGAAAGCCCATGTTGATGTGCCCGCCGCCCACCACAGCCATCCGCTTTACGCCGAGCTGCTCAGCCAGTATCGCGCAGGCGCGCCGCAGGTCGATTGACTCCCGCCCGCAGGCAATCCACGAGGTGCGCCGGCTGTCCAGATACGCAAGATCGTCGCGCTGCACCTGCTCGC
>URYX01000121.1 GCA_900552225.1 uncultured Oscillospiraceae bacterium
CTGCTGGCCTGCGGCGCATCCCGCCTCGGCACCAGCCGCCTGATCCGGCTGGTGCAGGAGGCCGACCGCGTATCCGACTGAATTTGAGGGAGGGATTTTTCATGATTCGCCGTGTATTTCTGATCGTTCTGGACAGCTTCGGCATCGGAGAGCTGCCCGACGCCGCCGACTATGGGGATACGGGCAGCCACACCCTGCGCAGCATCTCCCGCTCGCCGCGCTTTGACCTGCGCACTCTTCCGCGGCTCGGACTTTTTCACATCACCGGCTCCGGCTGCCGCGCCCCGGAAACGCAGCCGGTGGCGGCCTACGGCCGTCTGTGTGAGCAGTCCCGCGGCAAGGACACCACCACGGGGCACTGGGAGCTGGCCGGAATCATCTCGGAGCAGCCGTTTCCCACCTATCCCGAGGGATTTCCGCCGGAGGTCATTGAGCCGTTCGAGGCCGCCGTCGGGCGCGGTGTACTGTGCAACCGCCCCTACTCCGGCACGGAGGTCATCCGCGACTACGGCGAGGAGCACCTCCGCACGGGCAAGCTGATTGTCTATACCTCTGCCGACAGCGTGTTTCAGATTGCGGCCCATGAGTCGATCGTCCCGCCCGAAACGCTGTATGACTACTGCCGGGCCGCGCGCCGCATCCTGCAGGGCCCGCACGCCGTCGGGCGCGTCATCGCGCGCCCCTTTGCCGGCGAAGCCCCCGATTTCAAGCGCACGCCGCGGCGCCACGACTTCTCGCTGGCCCCGCCGCGCCCCACACTGCCCGACCGGCTGACGGAGCACGGACTCGACACCGTCGCCGTCGGCAAAATCCATGACATCTTTGCGGGGCGCGGCTTTACCCGCTCTGTTTCCACCACCTGTAACGCCGACGGCATGGAAAAGACCATGGCTCTCGCCGCCGAGGAGTTTCACGGGCTGTGCTTTGTCAATCTGGTGGATTTCGACATGCTCTACGGACACCGCAACGACGTGGACGGCTATGCCGCCGCCCTGACCATGTTCGACCGATGGCTGTCGGATTTCCTGCTGACGCTCCGGGACGACGACGTGCTGATGATTACAGCCGACCACGGCTGCGACCCCGCCACGCCGAGCACCGACCACAGCCGCGAATACGTGCCGCTTCTCGTCTACGGCAACCGCATTCGCCCGACCGACCTGCACACACGCCGTACCTTTGCCGACGTGGCCGCCACGGTCTCCGACCTGTTCGGGCTGCCCGACCGGTTCGACGGCGAGAGCTTTGCTCCTCTGATTCTGCTGTAACGGCACAATAACGAAGCAAGTCCCACCCGAACCCCGTGTTTAGGGGCCGGGTGGGACTTGTGCATTTTCCCGAAGCGGCGGACAGGCTCAGCCCTTCAGTCCGCGGGCCTGACGGTCCATATCCTCCACCACAATATCGTAAATCTCTCCGAGGGAGGCACAATACTCCAGCACCTTCCACGGCTCATTCGTGTGAAAATGAATTTTGATCAGGGTATCCTCCCCGATGGCCAGCAGGCAGTCTCCCTGAAAATGATCCGTAAAGTACGCGTGAATCGCGTCCTCGTCCAGTCCGTGTCCCTCAATCAGCAGCTGTGTGTCATAACGAAATTCCATATTTCAGACCTCCTTTTCTTCAGTACCGTCTCCCACGAACTCGCGGCACAGCGAATCCTCCGGCAAAAACCGCTCCTCCACCGGCTCCGCCGCCCGCAGCAGGGTCAGCAGCGGCGTCAGCTCCGCATCCGGGGCCATCCGCTCAAGCTCGTGCAGGATCAGGGTGCGGTACAGCCCCGGCTCATACGCCAGGAACGTATCAATCTCCCGCTGTGCCCGGCAGCGGTAGGGGCGGATATAGCGGGTCGTCCCGCTCTCCACCGAGGCCATCCGGTGCAGCGTCTCCTCCGGGCTCTTGCCGCGTGTCCGTGCATCGCGCAGCATCCGCCGCAGCAGGCGCAGGCTCTGCGGCCGGATATGCACCCCGTCCGGCGTCTCCAAGGAGGTACACACGCTGACATACAGCCGCAGCGTCTCCTCCTCCGGCAGGCACACCGTCTCCGGATTCAAGGCGTGGATTCCCTCCACGATGACCGGCTCTCCCGGCTGTCGGCAAATCCGCCCCTCCGGCTTTACAACGCGGGTATTGCTGACAAAATCAAACCGCGGCACCTCCACGGGCAGACCGGCCGCCATACGCCGGAGATGCTCCGTCAGCAGCTCCCGGTCCACCCGCTCGGGGCTTTCGAGATCCACCCGGCGGCTCACCTCCGGGTCAAGCGGATAAAAATAGTGATCCATCGACAGAAGATGGGCATGGCAGCCGCGCTCCCGCAGCATAAGGCAGAGCTTTTCCGCCACGGTGGTCTTGCCGGAGCCGGACGGCCCCGCCAGCAGCACAAACGGGCGCGTCATCCGGCCCGCCTCAATGCTCTGCGCCACCCCGCACAGCCGCTCCCGCAGCGCCGCATCGCTGCGCTGCACCAGGCGCTCCGCACCCTCCTCCCGCAATGTCCTGTCAATGGTGCTCAATTCTATGGTCATCGCCGTTTTCTCCTTTGTGAACAGGCCGGGTTTCCCGGGCACGAGCGCTTCCGAAACGGCCGCACCCGATGGTTTTTATCCACAGGTGTATGCCGCATACGGATAAACTATACCCCACAGGACGGGCAAATATCCGCCAGCGGACACTCCCCGCAGTGCGGTGACCGGGCCGGACACACCTCGCGGCCGAACATCACCAGTCGGTGGCAGAAATCGTTGCTCTCCTCCGGCGGCAGCACCGCACGCAGCTGGCGCTCCACCTTCAGCGGATCCCGCGTCCCGTCGGTCAGCCCGAGACGCCCCGCAATCCGGATACAGTGCGTATCCGCGACCACGGCCGGCTTTCCGTAAATATCGCCGCACACTAAATTGGCCGTCTTACGGCCGACACCGGGCAGCTTGACCATCTCGTCGATCTCGTCCGGAATCCGCCCGCCGTACCGGTCCCGCAGTATCCGGCACATCCCGACAATGTCGTGCGCCTTGGCGCGGTAAAAGCCGCAGGAATAAATGAGCCGGCCGACCTCCTCCTCATCCGCCTGCGCAAAGGCCTCCAGCGTCGGATAGCGTTCAAACAGCGCCGGCGTGATCTGATTGACCCGCGCATCCGTACACTGGGCCGACAGCCGTGTGGCAATCAGCAGCTGCAGCGGATCGGTATACACCAGGGAGCACACCGCATCCGGATACCGCCGCTTCAGGCGGTCGATTGCCTCCCTGGCCCGTTCCTCCGTCGTCACCGTCATTCCTCCTTTGCCGAAGCTTCGTTTCAGTCCAGTATACAACAAACGACTTTTTCTGTCAATTCCCGTGTTTTGGTCTTGCGTCTTTTCCGAAAACAGTGTACAATAGGAAAAGCACTATAAACTCCCGGAAGGAAGTGTACCGCCATGTACGAAACCATGCTGGATACCATCGGATTTGTCCGCGCCGCGGACCCCGAGGTCGGTGAATCCATGGAGCGCGAGCTGAGCCGCAGCCGACGCCATCTGGAGCTGATTGCATCGGAGAATATCGTTTCCCCCGCCGTGCTGGCTGCCATGGGCACCATACTGACGAATAAATACGCCGAGGGCTATCCCGGCCATCGGTATTACGGCGGCTGCGCCGAGGTGGACGTGACCGAAAACATCGCCCGGGAGCGGGCCTGCCGCCTGTTCGGTGCCGACCACGCCAACGTGCAGCCCCATTCCGGCGCACAGGCCAACGAAACCGCCTATGCCGCACTGATCCGCCCGGGCGATACCGTGCTCGGCATGGATTTGTCCAACGGCGGACACCTGACCCACGGCTCGCCGGTCAACTTCTCCGGCAAGCTCTATCATTTTGTCTCCTACGGCGTTGACCCGCAGACCGGCTGCATCGATTACGACGCGGTGGAGGCGCTGGCCATGCAGCACCGCCCGAAGCTGATCGTCGCCGGGGCCAGTGCCTATGCCCGCGCCATCCGCTTCGATCGGTTCCGCGAGATTGCCGACCGCTGCGGGGCCCTGCTGATGGTGGATATGGCCCACATCGCGGGATTGGTCGCCGCGGGACTGCACCAGAGCCCCGTTCCCTATGCGGATGTGGTGACCTCCACCACCCATAAGACCCTGCGCGGCCCGCGCGGCGGTCTGATTCTCTGCAAAGAGGCCTATGCGAAGGCCATCGACAAGGCCCTGTTCCCGGGAACGCAGGGAGGCCCCCTGCTGCACATCATCGCCGCCAAGGCCGTCGCCTTCGGGGAGGCGTTGAAGCCGTCGTTTGCGGAATATCAGCGGCAAATTCTCCGCAACGCGCAGGCCCTGGCGCAGGGACTGCTGCAAAACGGTCTGTCGCTCGTCTCGGGCGGCACCGATAACCACCTGATGCTGGTGGATCTGCGCGGCACCGGTGTCACCGGCAAGGAGCTCGAACGCCGTCTGGACGAGGTGTGCATTACCGCCAACAAAAACACCGTCCCGGGCGAGCCGCTGTCCCCCATGGTGACGAGCGGCCTGCGCCTCGGCACGCCGGCCGTCACCACCCGCGGGCTGAACGAGGACGACATGCGGCAGATTGCCGGCTTCATCCGCGACTGCGTGTTTGACTATGAAGCGCACGCCGCGGCGGTGCGTGAGGGCGTGGCCGCGCTCTGTGCACGCTATCCGCTCTACGAGTAACGGGCACCGCCCGATTTTTTCACTGACCAAAGGAGGAACCCGCCATGGCGGTTTTTCAAGGCTCATTCTATGCCGAAAGCCTCGGAATGCAGACGCTTCTGACCGTGATCCTGCCCCAGAATCTGTCACAGAAGGACGGGGAAGGCCGCTTCCCCGTGCTCTTTTTGCTGCACGGACTGAGCGACAACGCGCAGTCCTGGATGCAGAACACCATGATTGCCCGCTATGCGGAGGCGGCCGGACTGGCGGTCGTGATGCCGGAGGTACAGCGCAGCTTCTATACCGACATGGCGGAGGGGCAGCGGTATTTCACCTACGTGGCGGAGGAGCTGCCGCGGCTGGCACGCGAGCTCTTTCCCCTCACCCGCGATCCTGCCCGCACCTATGTAGCGGGGCTCTCCATGGGCGGCTACGGTGCCCTGAAGCTGGCGCTGCATCATCCCGAGCGCTACGGTGCGGTCGGCTGCTTCTCGGGCGCGGTGGATCTGCTCGGCCGGCTCGGTGAGGTCACCGGCAATCCGGGGGAGGCCGCCGCCATCACCGGCGGCTCCGTCCTGCCGGAAAACAATCTCTTTCTGCTGACCGCCCAGGCGGCCAAGCAGCATGTGAGCCTGCCGCCGCTGTACATGACCTGCGGTCTGTCGGATTTCATGTACGACGACCAAAAGCGCTTCCGGCAGCAGCTGGATTTCCTGAAGATTCCCTATGTCTACGAGGAATGGCCCGGCGGTCACGACTGGGACGTGTGGAACCGCTCGGTGCTGCAGTTCATCCGGTTTATCGGCTATTGAGAAAAAGGAGGGACAGGCATGGCGGCTCCTTTGGCGGATCGCATGCGGCCGCGCACGCTCACCGAGGTGGTCGGGCAGACGCATCTGCTCGGTGAGGGCAAGGCGCTGCGCCGGATCATCGAGTCGGGGAAAATTCCCAATCTCATTTTTTACGGTCCCTCCGGCGTCGGCAAAACCACGGTTGCCCGCATCATCGCGGAACGGGCCGATATGCGGCTGCACAAGCTGAACGGCACCACCGCCTCCACGGCCGACATCAAGGCCATCGTGGAGGAGACGGATACCCTGGCCGGGGTCGGCGGCATTCTGCTCTATCTCGACGAGATCCAGTATTTCAACAAGAAGCAGCAGCAGACGCTGCTCGAATACATCGAAAACGGTCAGATCACCCTGATCGCCTCCACC
>URYX01000122.1 GCA_900552225.1 uncultured Oscillospiraceae bacterium
AGCTGGACCCCTATATCAACGTAGACCCGGGCACCATGAGCCCCTACCAGCACGGAGAGGTGTACGTCACCGAGGACGGGGCCGAAACCGACCTCGACCTCGGCCACTACGAGCGCTTTATCGACGAGGACCTGAACCGCTTTTCCAATCTCACCACCGGCAAGGTCTACTGGAACGTTCTGAACAAGGAGCGCCGTGGCGAATACCTCGGCTCCACCGTACAGGTGATTCCCCACATTACCAATGAAATCAAGGACTTCGTATACCGTGTCGGCAAGCAGACGGACGCCGATGTGGTCATTACGGAGATCGGCGGCACGATCGGTGACATTGAATCCCAGCCCTTTCTGGAGGCCGTCCGACAGATCTCGCTGGAGGTCGGCCGGGAAAACAGCCTGTTCATTCATGTGACCCTCGTGCCGTTTCTGCGCGGCTCGGACGAGCACAAGTCCAAGCCGACACAGCATTCCGTCAAGGAGCTGCAGGGCATGGGCATCAACCCGAATCTCATCGTGCTGCGCTGCGATGAGCCGTTGGAGGACTCCATCTTCCAGAAAATTTCGATGTTCTGCAACGTCAAGCCCGACTGCGTCATCGAAAACATCACGCTGCCGTATCTGTACGAGGCCCCGCTGATGCTGGAGAAGGCCAACTTCTCCTCCGTCGTCTGCCGCGAGCTCGGCATTGATGCGCCCGCTCCGGATCTCCGCGAATGGGAGGACATGGTCGCGCGCATCAAAAGCCGTGAGCATGAGGTGCATATCGGGCTGGTCGGCAAGTATGTGCAGCTGCACGATGCCTATCTCTCCGTGGCCGAGGCCATGCGCCACGCGGGCTATACCCTGAACACGCACATCCGCATTCACTGGATCGATTCCGAGCAGCTGACCGAGGCCGACTATGAGCGGCGGCTGAGCGGGCTGGACGGCATCATCGTCCCCGGCGGCTTCGGCGGGCGCGGTGTGGAGGGTATGATTCTCGCCGCCCGCTATGCCCGCGAGCACCGTATCCCCTATTTCGGCATCTGCCTCGGGATGCAGATTGCCGTCATCGAATATGCCCGCCACGTGGCCGGCATTTCCGATGCCCATTCCGGCGAATTCGACGAGCTGTGCCGGCACAAGGTGATTGACTTCATGCCCGGCCAGAGCAACGATGTGGACAAGGGCGGCACGCTGCGGCTCGGCGCTTACCCCTGCGACATTGTCCCGGGCACCACGATGGAGCGCTGCTACCAAAGCAGCCGCATTTCCGAGCGCCACCGCCACCGCTACGAGTTTAACAACGACTACCGGGAGGCACTGACGCAGGCGGGGCTGACGCTCTCCGGCCTGTCGCCGGACGGCCGTCTGGTCGAAACGGTGGAGCTGACCGACCGGCCGTTCTTCGTCGGCGTGCAGTATCACCCCGAATTCAAGTCCCGCCCCAACAAGGCGCATCCGCTGTTCTGCGGCTTTATTGCCGCCGCGCTGGAGCAGGCCCGGTCCCGCTGACGGCCGGATTCCGGGCCGGGCGGCCCGTCACTGCGCAAGATTATCCGAAAGGTGAGGAATATCCGTATGCACGATACCTATGTCAACCCCCTCTGCCGGCGCTATGCCGGCCGGGAAATGCAGGAGATTTTTTCCGATCAGCGTAAATTCTCCACGTGGCGGCGTCTGTGGGTCGTTCTGGCCGAAAGCGAGCAGGAGCTCGGGCTCGATATTACCGACGAGCAGATTGCCGAGATGAAGGCGCATACGGACGACATTGATTTTGAGCTGGCCGACCGGCGGGAGCGGGAGGTGCGCCACGATGTCATGGCGCACATTTACGCCTACGGCGTGGCCTGCCCCAAGGCAAAGCCCATCATCCATCTCGGTGCCACCAGCTGCTATGTCGGTGACAACACCGACGTGCTGCAGCAGCGGGACGCGCTGCTGCGCATCCGCACCCTGCTGCTGCACACGGTGGCGGCGCTGGCGGATTTCTGCGAGACGCACCGGGCCCTCCCCACCCTGGCCTATACCCATTTTCAGGCGGCTCAGCCGACCACGCTCGGCAAGCGTGCCACCCTGTGGATGCAGGATCTGATGATGGATCTGGAGCATCTGGATTTTGTGCTGTCCCACCTGAAGCTGCTTGGCTGCCGAGGCACGACCGGCACCGGTTCGAGCTTTCTGGAGCTGTTCGGCGGCGACGGCGAAAAGGTCAAGGCGCTTGAACGGAAGATCGCAGAAAAGCTCGGGTTCGCCGCCTCCTACGCCGTCAGCGGCCAGACCTATCCCCGCAAGGCGGATTACTATGTACTCTCCGTGCTCTCCGGCATTGCGCAGAGCGCCATGAAATTCTCCGGAGACATCCGTTTGCTTTCCCACCTGAAGGAGGTGGACGAGCCGTTCGAGACCGGACAGGTCGGCTCCTCCGCCATGGCCTACAAGCGCAACCCCATGCGCAGCGAGCGGATCACCTCGCTGGCGCGTCTGGTGATTGCCGAGACGCTGAATCCGGCGATGACCGCCGGCACGCAGTGGCTGGAGCGCACGCTGGACGATTCCGCCAACCGCCGCATCAGCATTCCGGAGGCGTTTCTGGCCGTGGACGGTATTCTGGCGCTGTACCGCAACGTCATCGGCGGCCTGACCGTCTATCCGAAGGTGATGGAAAAGCATCTGAACGAGGAGCTGCCGTTTATGGCCACCGAGAACATTCTGATGCACTGCGTCAAAATGGGAGGCGACCGCCAGACGCTGCATGAGGCGATCCGGCGGCATTCCGTGGCCGCGGGCAAGGCCGTCAAGCAGGAGGGTCTTCCGAACGATCTGCTCGACCGTATCGCGAACGACCCCGTATTCGGCCTGGACCGCGCCGCCATCGACGAAATCCTGAAGCACAGCAATTTCGTCGGGCGCGCCGTCGAGCAGACGGACGATTATGTATCCGAGGTACGGCATGTCCTGCGGGACAATGTCGCCGCCTTTGATAAAGATCCAAACACAGTCATCAACGTATGAAAGGGAAGGTATAGGCTATGCTTACAGCAATCGTCGGTATCAACTGGGGAGATGAGGGAAAGGGCCGTATGGTGGATCTGCTTTCCTCCGACTACGACATCATCTGTCGGTATCAGGGCGGCAACAACGCCGGCCACACCGTCATCAACGACAAGGGAAAATTCGTGCTGAATCTTCTCCCCTCCGGCATTCTGCGGGAAACCACCGTCAATGTCATGGGCAACGGCATGGTCATCGATCTGGAGCATCTGACCGGTGAGATCAAGGCGCTGACCGACAAGGGCATCCGGATCACCCCGGACAACCTGAAGATCAGCGACAAGGCCATTGTGTGCCTGCCGTACCACAAGATGCAGGACATCATGGAGGAGGAGCGGCTGGCCGACAAGAAGTTCGGCTCCACCCGCCGCGGCATCGCCCCCGTCTATGCGGACAAATACATGAAAAAGGGCATCCGTATGGAGGATCTGCTCCATCTGGACACGCTCTACCCGAAGCTGCGCGACATCGTCGAGTGGAAAAACATCACCGTGACCGGATACGGCCACGCGCCGGTGGACCCCGAGCAGATCATGGACTGGCTGAAAGCCTACGGCAGTGTGATTGCCCCGTATGTCACGGACGTCTCTGCCTATCTCTCGCAGGCGGTGGCCGACGGCAAGTCCGTCATGTTTGAGGCACAGCTCGGCGCACTCCGCGACATCGATTTCGGCATCTATCCCTATACCTCCTCGTCGCAGACGCTGGCGGCCTTCGGCCCCATCGGAGCCGGCATCCCCGGTGTCCGCCTCGATCAGACGATCGGTATCATGAAGGCCTATTCCACCTGTGTGGGCGAGGGCCCGTTCACGGCGGAAATGTTCGGTGAGGAAGCGGAAAAGCTGCGCGCGGCCGGCGGAGAGTACGGTGCCGCCACCGGGCGTCCGCGCCGGGTCGGGCCGTTCGACATTCCCGCCTCCCGCTACGGCGTCAGAGTGCAGGGTGCCGACTGCATCGCCCTGACCAAGCTCGACGTTCTGTCCTATCTCGACAAAATTCCGGTCTGCGCAGCGTATGAGATTGACGGCGAGCGCACCACCGAATTCCCGACCGGCGACCGCCTCAGCCGCGCCAAGCCGGTTATCGAATATGTGGACGGCTTCGGGGATGTCTCCCATTGCCGCACCTATGACGCGCTTCCGGAGGCTGCCAAGCGCTATATCCGCTGCCTCGAGCAGGCGGTGGGCTGCCCCATCCGCTATGTGTCGGTCGGGGCCGGCCGTGACGAATACATTCAGATCGACGGATAAGGAGAGTGCTCATGTCGTCTCAGGTAATTTTGATTCTCGACTTCGGCGGACAGTATAAGGAGCTGATTGCCCGCCGTGTGCGCGAATGCAGCGTCTATTCCATTGTCAAGCCCGGCGATCTTTCGGTGGAGGAGATTCGCAAAATCGATCCGATCGGCATCATTCTGACCGGCGGCCCGAACAGCGTTTACAGGCCCGAGTCTCCCCACTGCGACCGGGAGATCTTCCGGCTCGGGATTCCCGTGCTCGGCATCTGCTACGGCGCGCAGCTGCTCGCCTGGTCAACGGGAGGCACGGTGGCCCCCTGCGCCTCCAGCGAATACGGCAAGACCGCCATGCAGGTTGATACCGTGTCTCCGCTCTTTGAGGGGATGCAGGAGCAGCAGATCGGTCTGATGAGCCACACCGATCAGATTACCGTGCTGCCGAAGGGGTTTTCCTCCATAGCCCATACCGCCAGCTGCCCGAATGCCGCCATTGAAAATCCGGCGGAGAAGCTGTACGGCATGCAGTTCCACCCCGAGGTAGAGAGCACGCCGAACGGCACGGAGATGCTGCATCATTTTCTGTACCGCGTCTGCCATGCGGCCGGCGACTACAACCTCAAGGATCTGGAGCAGCAGCTGATCCGCGGCGTGCAGCAGCAGGTGGGCGATGCCCATGTGCTGCTCGGCCTGTCGGGCGGTGTCGATTCCTCCGTCTGCGCGGCTCTGCTCTCCAAGGCCATCCCCGGCCAGCTCCACTGCATCTTTGTGGATCACGGCCTGATGCGCAAGAATGAGGGCGACGAAATTGAGCGTGCCTTCCGCAACCGTTCGCTGCACTTTATCCGCGTCAACGCGGAGGAGCGCTTCCTCAAAGCGCTGCACGGGGTGACCGAGCCCGAGCAGAAGCGTAAGATCATCGGTGCCGAGTTTGTCAAGGTGTTTGAGGCGGAGTCGGAAAAGCTGCCGGACATCCGCTTTCTGGCGCAGGGCACCATCTACCCCGATGTCATCGAATCGGGAGGCAGCAAGGCGGCCACCATCAAGAGCCATCACAACGTCGGCGGTCTGCCGAAGGATATGCGCTTTGAAGGTGTGGTGGAGCCGCTGCGCGGGCTGTTCAAGGATGAGGTGCGCGCCCTCGGGCGGCAGCTCGGACTGCCGTCCCAGCTGGTTGAGCGCCAGCCCTTCCCGGGACCCGGTCTCGGCATCCGCGTGATGGGCGAGATTACCCGTGAGAAGCTGGATATCCTGCGCGATGCGGATGCCATCTTCCGCGAGGAGGTACGGCGCCATCGGATCAAGGCCGACCAGTATTTTGCCGTGCTGACCGATACCCGCTCCGTCGGTGTGGTCGGTGATTTTCGCACCTATGACTATACGGTGGCGCTGCGGGCCGTCCGCACCTCCGATTTCATGACCTGCGAATATGCTCCCATCTCTCACAAGGTGCTGGGGACCGTCTCGTCCCGTATCGTCAACGAGGTCAAGGGAGTCGGCCGTGTTGTCTACGACATCACCGGCAAGCCCCCCGCCACCATTGAGTGGGAGTAATCGCCACTTACCCGAAAAC
>URYX01000123.1 GCA_900552225.1 uncultured Oscillospiraceae bacterium
TCAATGTCGATTTCGTGGTTGCGGGTTCCGTCGTTGTAGTAGGTCCAAATGGCAGAGCAGGCCCCCATCTCCGGCAGCACCTTCATGCGCACCTCAAAGGAACCGGGGCCGAACCGCCGCCGGGAGGTCAGCACCGCGCCGGTGCGCTGTCCGTTTCCTCCGTTGAAGTCCCCCGTGTAGCGGTCGCCGCGGGCCGTGAGCACCAAAATGCCGTCCGCGGTGCAGGCGGCATTTTCGGGCAGTACGCCGTGGTTGCCCTGTCCCCAGCGGGCACGCATAAGATACCAGTGCGCGGAGGGGATACCTTTGGCAAAATTCTCAAAAAAGGCGCCGTTTTCAAGATAAACGGAGGAGGCGGGGAGGCCGTTTCCGGCCGCCGGAGATACCGCGCCGGTGGCCATGTTCTGTATGTGAGCAGACATAGAAATCCTCCTTTCCGATGGGGAGATTGGCGGTGCGTCAGGCGAGAACGAAATCGCCGCGGGACGGCTGTGTGAGATACAGATCATCAAAATAGGCATCGCCGTCGCCCTCGTTGCTGAGGGTCACACGCAGGCGGTAGGTGCCCTGAACGGTGGTGAAGGCTTTGGAGAACACGGAGAGGGCGGTGCTGTCGCAGCTCCAGGTAAAGGTGCCGCCCGGGAGGACGCGGTCTCCGAGCTGCCCGAGGCATTCCACCCGAATCTGCGCCTTGCTGCCGGCACTCAGGGAGGCGGCAGTCAGACTGATGCGGTAGGCGGCCTCGGAGTTGATCGAGGAAATGATCTGGGAGGCGGAGCCGCCGCGTCCGGCATGCAGCAGGGTGTCCCTGCGCTGCGGATTTTCCGCATAGGAGGCCTCGCCCGACAGGCTCCACGCGGCAGAGGCATGCTCAAACCCGCCGTCGGCCGCGTAGTTGTTGACCGGAAGCGAAACGGGCTCCGAGGGGTAGGCGTTCTTCGGCGTGCTGTCAAAGCCGTACTGCGTGGTCTCGTGGGATTCGTCATAGGCGGTGTACCGCACCCAATCGACCAGCATGTAAGCGGTGTCGAAATCGGGAGTGCCGCACCAGTCCTTCGGAAACCATACGCCGAGCCAGAAATAGGTGGCGACGGTGGGAATGTTTTTAGTGGCGCTGGCCTCCAGCTTGCCGTCGATGTAATAGTCGATGCGGTTTTGGTCGGTGTGCCAATCGAAGCGGTAGGTGTGCCATTCCCCGTCGTTGTGGGCGAAATCGGGGTACTTGTACTGCGAGGATTTGGTCTGCTCGGTGAGCCAGTTGGTGAACAGGGAATAGCGGAAGCTGCGGGTGTTGCCGGGCAGCTCGATGTCGATTTCGTGGTTGCGGGTTCCGTCGTTGTAATAGGTCCACATGGCCGTGCAGCTGCCCATCCGCGGCAGCACCTTCATGCGTACCTCAAAGCTGCCCGGGCCGAGTGGCTTCCGCGTGGCGAGACAGGCGCCCGACCGGCGGAGCGACTTGGTTTTGTAATAATCGCCGTAGGCGGCAAAGACGGCGGTACCGTCCGCGGTGTAGGAGATGTGATCGCGCTTGACGCCGTTGTTGCCGGCCCCCCATTTCTGCTGCACGATATTCCAAATGGCAGGATCGATTCCGTCGGCAAAATCATCGAAGAAGCTGCCGTCCTCGGAGACGGAGGACGGTGCGGCGGTGACGGAGTTGTCCGTGCCGGCCGTGTAGTGCAGATAGGTGTGCTCCTGTGCCAGAAAGGCGGCAAGCTGCTCGGCCGTCAGCCCGCTCTCACCCGCCGACGGGGCGGTTGTGCCGGAGGCGGAAGGCTCGGCAGGGGAGGAGTCCGGAGCGGTGCTGTCGGAGGAGGCAGCGGAGTCGGCGCTGCTGCCGGACGTTTTGGTGCCGGTATCTCCGGAGGCCGTCGTGCTGCCGCTTTCCGATGAGCCGGAGGCGACGGGACTGTCCGAGCATCCGACGGCGGAGAGCAGAAGCATCAGGCCGAGCAGGAGACACAGGATACGGTGCCGCGCGGTCGGTGCGGCTTGCAAAGACAGGAATTGCGGTTTGTGCTGAGTCATGTGAATTCCCCCACTTTCTTGACGGTATGTCGGAGTCGGCGGATGTCGGCTTTGTCCACGGTATCCTTTTGGCTTTGGCGGATATGCTGCGGCCGCGCGAGGCTCAGACTTCTGTATTTGCGGTGCGCAGGGCCGCATGGTTGGTTGTACAGCCGCCCAAACAGCAATAGAAACCGATTTCATTTTTGATTATAGCATAGCTTTCTCCAAAAGGAAAGAGGGAATATTCTCTTTTTTCTTCAGTTTTTTGAAAAGGGGCACCGCGGGAGCGGTCGCCGAAAGCGGCGGAGAAGCGCGGGCCTGCGCGGGAAACAGCGTACAGACCTGCGGAGAGCGGCGTATAGACATAGATCGGCGGCTTTTCGCATATAGATAGGGTAAAGAAAGCCTGAAATCGGCGAAAAGCAAAGAGGTGTTGACAGTGAAACAAAGCATCAAGCGCGGTCTGGCGGCGGGCCTGGCGATCGGCTGCCTGGCGTCCGCTGCTCTGCCGTCGGCGGCGGACGGACTGGAGGAGGTTTCCGTGCCTCCGGAGGTGACGGAAACGGGAGAGTCGGTGTGGCTGTATGAGCGCGAGGCGGGCGAGAGCGTTGCCGATCTGATTCTGGCGGCGGGTGCGGAGGCCTGGAACGAGACGGCGGCCGTTCCGGCCGAGGCCTCCGACCTGAAGGTGGGCGGTAAGGGAGCCGTTCTGATTGATCTGGACAGCGGCCGGGTGCTGTTTGAGCAGGACAGCCATACCCGCGTGCCGATTGCTTCGGTCACCAAGGTGATGACGCTGCTGCTGATTTTTGAGGCGATGGACGAGGGGCGGGTCACGGAGGAGACGACGGTGACCTGTTCGGCGGAGGCGGCCTCCATGGGCGGATCGCAGATCTGGCTGAAGGAGGGGGAGATCATGTCGGTCTGCGACCTGCTGAAGGCCATCGCCGTCGTCTCCGCCAACGATGCCTGCGCGGCGATGGCGGAGCATCTGGACGGGTCGGTGGCTGCGTTTGTGGCGCGCATGAACCGCCGCGCGGCGGAGCTCGGGATGCAGGATACGCAGTTTCTCGACTGCTGCGGCCTGGATGATACGGCCTATTCCTCCGCCTACGATGTGGCGCTGATGTCGCGGGAGCTGATGCGCCATCCGCAGATTCAGAAATATACCACCATCTGGATGGATACGCTGCGCGGCGGAGCGTCGCAGCTTGTCAACACCAACAAGCTGGTGCGGTTTTATAAGGGGGCGACCGGTCTGAAAACCGGGACCACCGCGGCGGCGGGGCACTGCCTGGCGGCTACGGCGGAGCGCAGCGGCCTCCGGCTGTGTGCCGTGACCCTCGGCTGCGCGACGACGGACGAACGCTTCGGCGGCGCCCGGGCAATGCTGGATTTCGGATTCGCCAACTACGCGGTGTATACGCCGTCGGTCGATCCGGAGCAGCTGCCCCCGCTGCGGGTACTGCACGGGGAGCAGATCGAGGTGCACGTGTCCGCCCGGCCGATGGAGACGCTGCTCGTGAAAAAAGGGCAGGAGCAGCAGGTGCGCTGTGAGGTGCGGATGGCGGAGGATGTGGAGGCGCCGGTGTATGCGGGCGAAACGCTCGGAGAGGTGGCGGTATGCCTCGGAGAGGAAACGCTGGCCTCCTATCCGCTGCTGGCGGCGGAGGATATTCCCCGCCTGAGCATCGGGACGGCGCTCCGGCGGCTGTGGGCAGCGCTGGTGTGGTGAGGTCGGGTCGGCTCCCGCGACTTCCAAGACAAGCCTGAGGAACCGTCAAGACTGCCCTCGGGCTTTCTCCAAGGCCGCAAAAACGGCATATGCGGACAGGACAAAGAGACGCAATGCGGCTTCTGTTTCTTTTCCTTATTCTCTTAAAAACATCGGCGGACCCTGCCGTGGGGTCCGCCGATGTTGCGTTGTGCTCCGAATGTGTCCTTTTCTATAAATTTTGTGTTCTTATATACGATGACAAGAGGAAAATCGGAGTTTATAATAAATACACAAAATCTCCTTTGCGGAACGATTTATTTTAAAATACTTTGGGAGTGATGGAATGAACAGAAGAACATGGTGCGGCGGGTTGGCGTCGGTTCTGTGTGCCGCCCTGCTGCTGAGCGGCTGCGGCAAGACCCCCGCAGACAGCACGGCGGAGCCGGACGCGAGCGGTACGACCACCTCGGTGACGGGTACGGTGTCCTCGACCGGAGCCTCCGGGACGTTCTCCTCTGCGGAATCAACCACGACCTCGGCCACAACGGGAACAACGGCAGATTCCTCCGCGGATACGCTTGCTGCGGGCCTTTACAGTGCCCATGACGAGCTTGCAGCCATGCTGCGGGAGGGGGCGGTTTCGTCGAAGGCTCTGTGGAGACCGGTGTATCTGGATGCCAACTGTGAAAACGGCTGGAAGAACATGAAGGCCAACGAAGAGACCTTCAGCATGAAGCTCACGGATTTTGCCTTGCCCTTTGTGTTTATACCGGAGTACGGCGGGGTGCTGCTCAATGCCAATCAGTGGGCGGACGGCGGCATCTACTGGGATAAGGCCGGCCTTATGTATAAGGCTCCGTGTGCACACAGCGCCATTCTCAAGGCGGGCAGCATTACTTCCATTTCCGCGGCATCGGAGACGGAGGCCGGTGCGCTGACCACGACCGAGGGACGTGTCGCCATTTATAAAAACGACAAAAAGATTTGGCCGACGGATCGGGACTTTGCCGTGATCCGTGCGGGCGAGCCGGTGGAGTTTCCGGAGCTTGCGCTGGAGCTCGAAAAGGGTGATGTCATTGTCATTGAGGCCTACGGCGCGGCCCCGGGCCGGGATACGGAGATTACGGACGATACCAAGGGCGAATGGCGCAACCATATCCTGATGGATCCCGTGATGGAGGTTCTGGGATAAATCGCATGCCGCCCTGCGGAAAAGATGCCGAGTAAGGAGAGATACGATGAAACGCATACTTGTTTTGATGCTGACGCTTTCACTGGTGCTGGGAATGGCGGGCGTTGCCGCCGCACTCAGCTTCCGGAGCGGTGCGGAAGCCGAAAAGAGCTACGCAGCGCTGTCGCTGAAGGCCGCGGCCGAAGCGGCGGCCGCCGGAGAGACTATTGACTGGACGCAGTACGACTGGAAGCCGGAATATATGACCTCCAATACGGGCAAATGGGTCGAGATGCTGCTTGCCGATGCCGCGCAGCGCTCGTTCAGCCAATCCGGCAACCACGGAACGCAGCCCTGCCTGCAGGTCAAGCAGAAGGAGGGCAAAAGCGGTGAGGCGTTCAAGGTGGATCTGATTGCCAATCAGTGGGCGAGCGCCTCCTGGTGGAGCCAGTCAGCCGTGACCTATACGGCGAGAGAGGCCGGACGGTATGTGCTGTCCTGTGATACGATGGAGCCGGGGCGGCTGTGGGACAACAGTGCCGGAGGCTTTGTGGATACGCTGAGCGGCGCGAACGGCGACGGCCACGTGACGGTGTATAAGAACGACGAGCAGATCTGGCCGGCCGACGGCTATGCCTCGGTGACCTCGGAGAACCACCCGACGTTTGAGGGGCTGGAGGTGGAGCTTGCGGTCGGGGATGTCATCCGTTTCGCGGGCTTCGGCGGCGAAATCGGCCATGCGGATGCCACCTCCAATCCGAACTCCTACCTGAACAATATTTTTCTCAATCCGGCGATTGAGAAAAAGACGGAGGAACCGACCACGACAACAACCACGAATACCTCGCCCGTCCCGACGCGTCCCGACGAGAATCCGTCCGACGGTGCGCTCAAGCCCGGCATTTACAGTGCACGGGACAGTCTGATG
>URYX01000124.1 GCA_900552225.1 uncultured Oscillospiraceae bacterium
GCAGAAAGCAAAAGCGTTGGCCCCGCCGGGGCCAACAGTATTTTGGATAAATAAGAAGAATGAATCGGGGACTTGTAGTTTTTTCTCAGAATTTCTGTTGCTTTTGCGGCCTGTGGCCTTTTTTGACAGTCTGAGCAGCCCCGCAGCGGACAAGGCCTGTCCGCTGCGGGGCTGCTTCAGTCTGCCGTACAGAAATCAGGAGCTTATCCCTGTGCCATTTGATACCAGGAGTCGGTCCAGTGCACGGCAATGCCGGCCTTTTCCGCCGGGAAGCCCTCCGCCTCCAACAGCTGCCGCAGGCGGCGCTGCTCCGCATACATGGTCTCCGTCCCGCACGGGGCATAGGTGATGATGCGCTCCTCCGGCGCCATGCTCTCCGCCGAGCCCGTTTCGCAGCCGAGCAGAATGCGGCAGCCGTTTTTGCGCGCCGCTTCCCATTCCGCGCGGCAGATGGCGAGCTGCTGCGCCGCGGTGGGACGGTAGCTCATGATGGCCAGACTGTCGCAGAGCGTGGTATAGGCATCCAGAATCCGGATGCAGCGCCCCTCGTCGTCGGTAATCCGGTCGGCATCGCTGTACCACGCATTCAGGTCAAATTCCAGCTGCAGCCCGTGCCGTTCGCAGAGCGCACGCAGGGTGTGCAGCATCCGGTACATGAAGTACAGATACCGCGGGCGCTCGTCGCCGCAATCCGGCTCCAGGTCAAAATGAACGCCGTAGAGGCGCTGTGACGGCAGCACGCGGCGGTTGAATTCCGCCGTCTCCCGGATGTGCTCCGCCAGCTCGGGAAAGCCGCGGGCGGGATCCAGCCAGGCGCATGCCGCCTTCCCGCCGGCCCCCGTCAGCGCCGACACGCGGATGCCGTGGTCATGGCAGAGGCCGATCCAAGCCGCCAGCTGCTCCCGTGTGGCGTGCTCTCCGTTTCTCGCGGCACCCCACGCCGGAAGCTGCGAAAAATGCAGATCAAGGTAGAGCTCGTTGACACCGTTGGCCAGGCAGAACCCGAGAATGACGTCGGCGGTTTGGCCGACCCCTCCCGGGCGTACCACCTCGTCGGCATCCCACCACCAGGCGGCTACGGTGAACGGATCCTCCGCTCCCGAGCGTACCTGCAGGGTCGGGCCGGACCACGGCCGGACGGCGGCCGCCGGACCGAGCGGTCTCGCGGCTTCGGACAGATGATGCATACAATATTTCCTCCCCTGTGAGACCGCCCGTTGCGGGCGGCCCCGTCTTGCCGCGCCCGCTTTGTGGGCGCGGCTGCTTTCATCATACGCAGAGAGCGCCCGGCTGTCAAGCCCCTTTTGCGCCATAAAAAATCCGCGGGCACTCTGTGCCCGCGGAAAAAATATCCGGAGGTAAAGCTGTCGTGGGGTGCGGCTTCTCCGTCCGCATCAGCCGAGCAGCAGCTTGTCGCTGGCCTCCTCGGTACCGGTGGCCTGCCCGAATTTCTGCAGCAGCGCCTCAACGGTCAATGCCCGCTTTTCCTCCCCCTCAATGTCCAGCACAACCTGTCCGTCCTTCATCATAATCAGTCGGTTGCCGTGCTCGATGGCATCGCGCATGTTGTGCGTAATCATCAGGGTGGTCAGCTGCATCTCCTGCACGAGCTTATCCGTGACCGCCAGCACCTTGGCGGCGGTTTTGGGGTCCAGCGCCGCCGTGTGCTCGTCCAGCAGCAGCAGCTTCGGACGGCGCAGGGTGGCCATCAGCAGCGTCAGCGCCTGCCGCTGTCCGCCGGACAGCAGTCCGACCTTGGTGGTCATGCGGTTCTCCAGCCCGAGCTCCAGCACCTGCAGTCGGCGGACATACTCCTCGCGCTCCGCCCGCGTGATACCGCGGCGAAGGGTGCGCCGCTGTCCGCGGCGCGCCGCCAGCGCGAGATTTTCCTCAATCTGCATGGTGGCCGCCGTTCCGGTCATCGGGTCCTGGAATACGCGCCCGAGAAGGGCTGCCCGCCGGTATTCGGGCAGTCCCGTGACGTTCTGTCCGTCAATGGTGATGGTGCCGCAGTCTACCGGCCACACACCGGCCACCGCGTTGAGCAGAGTGGATTTTCCGGCGCCGTTGCCGCCGATGACCGTGCAGAAATCCCCCTCCTTCAGATGCAGGGAGAGGTCATTCAGCGCCCGTTTTTCGTTGACGGTGCCGGGGTGAAAGGTTTTGGAAATGTGTTCAAGACGCAGCACGGTCGGCTCCTCCTTTCACCGCATGACGGGACAGAAACCGCGATTTCCAGTAGGGCACCGCCAGGAACAGCGCCACGATCAAAGCGGTCAGCAGCTTGAGGTCGTTGGAGTCCAGCCCGAGCTTGAGCACAAACTGGATGACGACAAAATACAGGATGGCACCGATGACGGCGGAGAGAAGCTGCAGCGCGAAATTCCGGAAGATCCGGCCGAAGATGACCTCTCCGATGATGACGGCGGCCAGTCCGATGACGATGGCACCGCGTCCGGCGTTGACATCCGCAAACCCCTGATACTGCGCATACAGCGCCGAGGCCAGAGCCACAATGCCGTTGGAGAGCATCAGCCCGAGCACGGTGTTGTACTTGGTATTGATGCCCTGCGCCCGACTCATGGCGCGGTTGGCGCCGGTGGCGCGGATCCCGCAGCCAAGCTCCGTCCCGAAGAACCAGTACAGTAGCACGATCAGCGCCAGCGCAAACAGCACAATGACAAAAATGGGATACCGCCAGAACGGGGTGTCGGGATCGTTCAGATACCGCATGGAGACGAGCAGATTGTATTTGTCAACGCTGACGCCCTTGTTGGCCGCGGTTCCGGCGGCGGTTCCGAAGCCGAGGATGCGCAGATTGACGGAATACAGTCCGAGCTGTGTCAGAATGCCGGCCAGAATGGCGGGAATCCCCATCTGGGTATGGAACAGTCCCGTGATGAGACCGGCCAGCATACCGGCGGCCATGGCCGCCAGCAAAGCCAGCCACGTGGGAACGCCGTTCGTAATCAGCACAACACAGACGGCCCCGCCGGTCGCCATGGTCCCGTCCACGGTCAGGTCGGCAATATCCAATACTTTATAGGTAATATACAGGCCGATGGCCATCAGCCCCCAGATGAGCCCCTGTGCGCAGGCCCCGGGGAGAGATGCCAATACCGATTGCAGAAACTCCATATGGCTGTTCTCCCTTATCCGTCGATGGCCTCATATCCGGAGGGAACGGTGACGCCCAGCGCCTGACACCGCTCCGCATCGTATTTCTTGGTGGCGGCTTCGGCGAAGGCCACCGGCATGGAGGCGACATCCGCCCCCTCGCAGAGAATGCGGTAGGCCATCTCTCCGGCCGCCTTGCCGATATCGTAGTAGCTGATGGACAGCGTGGCAACGCCGCAGCCGCGGCAGATGCCCTCCTCGCCCGCCACAATCGGGGTCTTGGCCGGCAGGGCAATGTTGTTGATGACCTCCGTGTTGTCGGCAACGGTGTTGTCCGTCGGGATATAGAGCACGTCGCTTTCGGCACAGGCCGTCGTGGTGACGGAGGCGAGATCGTTGGAATCGGAGAAGGCGTACCACTTGACGTTATAGCCGAATTTCTTCAGCTCCGTCTCCACGATGCCGCACTGATAGACCGAGTTCGGCTCCGCCGAGCAGTAGAGAAGCCCCACGTTTTTCGCGTCGGGGAACAGCTCATGCAGCATGGCGGCCTGCTCCGACAGCGGAGCCAGATCCGACGAGCCCGAGATGTTCCGCCCGGTGCTGCCCGTCCAGTCGGCAATGTCCAGCGCCGTCGCATAATCGGTGACCGAGGTGCCGAGGATCGGGATGCTGTTGGTCGCGGCCGCGGCCGCCTGCAGGGCGGGGGTGGCGTTCGCCAGAATCAGATCCACATGATCCGACACGAAATTGTTGACGATGTTGGTGCAGGTGGGGGTATCGTTGGACGCATTCTGCACGACAATGCGTACCTCATCCCCGAGCTTCTCCTTCAGCGTGTCCGCAAAGCCCTGTGTGGCGGCATCCAGCGCCGGATGCTGTGTCAGCTGACAGACTCCGACCGTATACTTGGCCTTGCTGCCGGAGCAGCCCGACAGACAGACGCACAGCAGCACCGCTGCCAGGAGCAGTGCGGCCGCTTTTCTACCGTATTTCATGTAAAATTCCTCCCGATTCTGAAGCGGCGGTGCTTTCCGTTTCTTCTGTACTTTAACGCGCCGTCGCGGTTTCTCTGTTCTGCTTATTATACGCACTTTCCGGCGGTTTGTCAAGCGATTTCATCCAAAAAGTCGCTGCCCGGAGTACACGGAGGGACGGTTTGTCCGTGCGGCTGGGAACAGTGGCCGATCCGGCGGCCGACGATCGGCTGCGGAGGGCGGGTTTCCCTTTGTACAACCGCCGTCCCCGTGTTCGGTTTTCCGACACGGAGCGGCCGGTGTCTGTATTTTTTTGCCGCCGGAGGCAGTATACTGTGAAGAAGTTTGAGGCGTGGGTGCCGCCAAACGGCACACGCGGCCCCGGGAAACCGCCGGAGTCCGCGGCGCACGCACGCGGAAAAGAAAGGATCTGTTTGCCTATGCGTTTTGCAAAAGCGGTGGTTCGCTGCCGGATTCCGATTTTGATTCTGACGCTGGTGCTGATGGTTCCCGCGGTGCTCGGCATGGTCGGGACGCGTATCAACTACGATATGCTTGACTATCTGCCGGACACCATGGACACCGTTATCGGTCAGAATGAGCTGCTGCAGGATTTCGGAAAGGGAGCCTTTTCCCTGATCGTGGTGGAGGATATGCAGCCGAAGGATGTCGCCGCGCTGTGCGACAGCATCCGTCAGGTCGAGCACGTGGAAACGGTGCTGTGGTATTCCTCGCTGGCGGATGTCTCGATTCCGATGGAGATTCTGCCGGAGGAGATCTACAACGAATTCAATACCGATCATTCCACGCTGGTGGCCGTCTTTTTTGACAGTGCCACCTCGGCCGATGTGACGATGGATGCCATCCGCTCCATCCGCTCCCTTGCCGGAAAGCAGTGCTTTGTGTCGGGCATGTCGGCCCTGGTGACCGACCTGAAGGATTTGTGTGAGCAGGAGGAGCCGATTTACGTAGGCCTCGCGGTGCTGTTTGCCTGCCTCGCCATGCTGCTGCTGCTCGACGGCTGGCTGGTGCCGTTTGTGTTCCTGCTCTCCATCGGCGCCATGATTCTGCTGAATCTCGGCACCAACTACTTTATGGGCGAGATTTCCTACATCACCAAGGCGCTGTCCGCGGTGCTGCAGCTGGCGGTCACCATGGACTATTCCATCTTCCTGTGGCACAGCTACAACGAGCAGCGGGAGAAATACAGCGATACCCACGAGGCCATGGCTGTCGCCATTCACGAGACGCTGACCAGTGTGGTGGGCAGCTCCGTCACCACTGTAGCCGGATTTGCCGCGCTGTGCTTTATGACCTTTACGCTCGGACGCGACCTCGGCATTGTCATGGCCAAGGGCGTCATCTTCGGCGTCATCGGCTGCGTCACGCTGCTGCCGTCGCTGATTCTGGTGCTGGATAAGCCGCTGCAGAGGACCAAGCACCGTTCACTGATTCCGAATATGTCGAAGCTCTCGACACGGCTGGTGAAGGTGTTCCCGGTATTCCTGGTGATCTTCGCGCTGCTGATTCCGCCGGCCTATTACGGCTACAGCAAGACCAACGATGAAGTGTATTACGACATGGGCCAGTGTCTGCCGGAGGACATCGAGTACGTCATCGCCAACTCCAGGCTGTCGGAGGAGTTTGACATTGCCTCGACCCATATGGTGCTGGTGGACGCCAGTGTGCCGTCCCGGTCGGTGCGGAAGATGATCGACGAGATGGAGCAGGTG
>URYX01000125.1 GCA_900552225.1 uncultured Oscillospiraceae bacterium
ATCTCCGAGGCAAAGGTATTCCAGGAATTCCATCCTAAAGGGGGCGTTTTCTGAAGCATTTTCTGTGACCTCCGTTCTGAATGACCGTACAGTTGTCAGTATAGCGGATTTCCGCCCTCCGTGCAATACTTTTTTCCCGGAATTTGCCGGAAATTTGCGGTGCGGCCGCTTAAGGGGGAGGGCCGTATGCTCCGAAGGACCGCACCGCCGTATTTTTGGAAATTTTGTCGGAAACGGTTGTTTTTTGTCTGCCGGTATGCTACCATAAAAAGCGGAACAGACCGCACACGAGAAAGGATTCCTTCTATGACGCTGAACGAACTGAACATCGGAGAAACCGCACGCATCACGGCCGTCGGCGGCACAGGATCGCTGCGGCAGCATTTCCTGGACATGGGAGTGATCCCCAACGCCGAGGTCACGCTGGTGCAATACGCCCCCATGGGAGACCCCATGGAGCTGCGCATCCACGGCTACGAGCTGACCCTGCGGCTCGACGATGCCGCGCGCATTGAAATCGAGCCGACGGATACCCCCTCCTCCGAAGCCGCTCCGCCCGCCGTCGATTCCGACTTTACAACGGAGCACCCCGGTCTCGGCGAGGACGGAAAATACCATGTCCGCGGCACCGAGGACCCGCTGCCCAAGGGGACCCTGCTGACCTTTGCGCTGGCCGGCAACCAAAACTGCGGCAAGACCACCTTATTCAACCAGCTGACCGGCTCCAACCAGCATGTGGGCAATTTCCCCGGGGTCACGGTGGATCAAAAGGACGGCAGCATCCGCGGCTATGCCGGCACCAAGGTGACCGATCTGCCGGGCATCTACTCCCTCTCCCCCTACACCAGCGAGGAGCTGGTCTCCCGCCGCTTTATTTTAGAGGAAAAACCGACCGGTCTCATCGACATTGCGGATGCCACCAACATCGAGCGCAACCTGTATCTGACGCTTCAGCTGATGGAGCTGGAAATTCCGATTGTGCTCGCGCTGAACATGATGGACGAAATGCGCGGCAACGGAGGCACCGTGGACATCAACCGGATGGAGGAGATGCTCGGCATTCCCGTCGTTCCCATCTCCGCCTCCAAAAACGAAGGCGTTGACGAGCTGATACGCCACGCCGTCCATGTCGCGCAATACCGCGAGCGGCCGGGCCGGACGGATTTCTGCGACGAAAACGCCGACGGCGGCGCCGTACACCGCGCGCTGCACGGCATTATGGAGCTGATCGGCGACCACGCCAAGGCTGCCGGCATTCCGGTGCGCTTTGCCGCCACCAAGGTGATCGAGGGGGATGCACTGATTTTAAAGGCGCTGGCTCTTTCGGACAACGAAACCGAGATGATCGAGCATATCGTCCTGCAGATGGAGCGGGAGCGCGGTCTGGACCGTGCCGCCGCCATAGCGGATATGCGGTTTTCCTTTATTACGCGCCTGTGCCGGGCATGCGTTGTCAAGCCGAAGGAAAGCCGCGAGCATAAGCGCAGCCGCCGCATCGACCGCATCCTGACCGGAAAGTACACGGCCATTCCCGCTTTTATAGGTATTATGGCGCTCGTGTTCTGGCTCACCTTCAACGTCATCGGGGCCGCCCTGCAGGATTGGCTGCAGCTCGGCATCGATGCTCTCTGTGCGCTCACCGACCGCGCCCTGACCGCGGCCGGTGTCAACGATTCGCTGCATTCTCTCATCATCAACGGCATATTCGGCGGTGTGGGCAGCATTCTGAGCTTTATTCCGATTATCCTGATTCTGTTTTTGTTCCTGTCGCTTCTGGAGGACAGCGGCTATATGGCGCGCGTGGCCTTTGTCATGGACAAGCTGCTGCGCAAAATCGGTCTGTCCGGCCGCAGCATCGTACCGCTGCTCATCGGCTTCGGCTGTACCGTGCCGGGTGTCATGGCCAGCCGCACCATGCCCTCTCAGCGCGACCGCCGCATGACGGTTTTGCTCATCCCGTTCATGAGCTGCACCGCCAAGCTGCCGATTTACGGCTTCCTGACGCAGGCCTTCTTCCCGCAGTACAGCGGGCTTCTGATGGTCGGCCTGTATTTTCTCGGAATTCTGACGGCCGTACTGATTGCCTCCGTCATGAAGCGCACCGTCTTTCGCGGAGAGGCCGTTCCCTTTGTGATGGAGCTGCCGAATTATCGGCTGCCGGGGGTCAAAAATGTCCTGCATCTCCTATGGGACAAGGCCAAGGATTTTCTCCAGCGGGCCTTTACCGTGATCTTTGCCGCCTCCGTTATCATCTGGTTCCTGCAGAGCTTCGACTTCGGTCTCAACCCGATCGGCGATGCGCAGGAAAACAGCATTCTGGCGGCTGTAGCCGGATGGATTGCGCCGTTGTTCGGGCCGCTCGGCTTTGCCGACTGGCGTATCTGTACGGCACTGATTGCCGGCTTTATGGCCAAGGAGAGCGTCGTGGCCACACTCTCCGTGCTGCTGTCCGGCAGCGCCGTCACCGCTCTCGTCTCCCCGTCGGCTGCCCTTGCACTGCTGGTATTCTGCCTGCTGTATACCCCCTGTGTGGCGGCCATTGCCTCCATCCGCCGGGAGCTTGGCGGTAAATGGGCGCTCGGCGTGGTGGCAGGGCAATGTCTTATTGCTTATCTGCTGGCGTTTCTCGTTCACGGAATCGCCGTGCTGTGCGGGGTGCCCGTATGAGTGCCGCGGATTGGTTCTGCCTTCTGCTGCTGGCGGCGGCCTTCGCCGCCGCCGTTTACGGGGCGGTGCGACGCCGCAGAAGGGGCGGCTGCGGGTGCGGCTGTGCAGGCTGCCGCCGCAGCTGCCATAAACGGGAGCAGGAGGAGTTAAAAGAGCAAAAGGAGCGGCACTGAGGGGCTGATTTTTTTCAATAGACAGCAAGGAGCGCGTCAAAGCTCTCGGGCATTGACGCGCTCCTTGCTGTATCAGAGGCTCTTGAGGATATCCAGCACGGTCAGCAGCTGCTCCGGGCGGATGCGGTCCGCCGGCCGATGCGCGCGGACGCATTCCGTGAAATAGCGGATCTCCCGCGTGTAGCCGTCGCTTTTCGGCAGGGAGATGTGCCCGGTGTCCGCCTGCGCCTCCTCCGACGCGCAGAACCCCTCGCCGCCGCGGGGATAGATCATCAGCCGGCTGTTCTCATAGGCCGCCACCGCGTGCTCAAACTGGAACAGAAAGCTCATGCGGAACGGATAGGGCGACGCATACCACGAGGCCTCCGCGCTGACGAAAAAGCCGTCGAACTCATAGACTGCCTGCAGGTAATCCTGATCCGGCAGCTTCTTTCGGAATGCCGTCGCCTTCTGCGGAGCGCCGAAGGCATCCACCAGAAAATCCAGGTCATGGATATGCAGGTCAAACGGCACCAGGCCGCTGCGGACCTCGTCCATCATCCAGTCATCCCAGCTCCAGGCCGGATAGCGGCCGAGCCGCGACATGGAGCCGGACAGCAGCCGGCCGTATTCCCCCGATTCGTACAGCCGGCGGACCGCCTCATATTCCGGCCAGAAGCGCACCACCTGCGCGAATCATAAACGTCACGCCGTGCACCGCGGCCAGTCCGTACAGCTGCTCCACATCCTCCCGCCGCAGCGAGACCGGCTTCTCGCACAGCACATGCAGCCCGTGCTCCATCGCCTTCGCCGCATACTCCGCGTGGAGATAGGTGGGCAGGCAGATGTCCACGATATCCAGCTTTTCCCGCGCCAGCATCTCCTCAAAATCGGTATAGTGCGCCTTGTCCGGGTACTTCTCCATCTGCTCCGGGCGGATGTCGCACAGCGCGCACAGCTCGGCGTCCTCCGCGCTGTCCCACGCCGGAATATGCGCTCCGCTGATTCCGCCCACGCCGACCAAGCCGACTCTCAGCATACCGCATCCTCCCCGCATTCCTCACGGATGATCTGCGTCAGATAATCCCGCGCAAACCGGATATCCTCCCGCTGCTGCTCCCCGTCGATCTCCCGCTCGATGGTCACGTCCCCGTCGTAGCCGAGCTCATGCAGACGGCGGAACAGGGCGCGGAAATCCACCTTGCCGTCCCCGAGCCGCGTCTCCGCGCCGAGGTCGTGTCCGTTCGTGGGGTAGCGGCCGTCCTTGGCATGCAGATTGCGCACATACGTGCCGAACACGTCCAGTGCATCCACCGGATTGGCCTTGCCGTACAGAATCAGGTTGGCGGTGTCCAGGTTGATGCCGAGGTTGCCCGTCCCCACCGTCTCGAAGCAGCGCAGCAGCGTCACCGGCGTCTCCTGCCCGGTCTCAAACAGCAGATACTGTCCGTTGTCGCGGGCATGCTCCGCCACCGTGCGCACCGCGTCGCAGAAGGCGTAAAATTCCGGGTCATTCGGGTTCTCCGGAATAAAGCCCATGTGTGTGATGATGTCGGTCAGGCCGAGCAGGCGGGCAAAATCGCTGCCCCTGCACAGCGTCGCCACCCGACGGCGGCGGTAGGCAATCGGCACTAAGCCGAGCGTGGTATAGCCCTGGTAGAAATCCCAGACGGCCGGTCCCGGCCAGCCGCACCAAAAGGCGGAGGCCCGGATGCCCGTCTCCCGCATCAGCCGCTGCAGCTCCCGTGCGTTTTCCTCCGTCCACAGCGTCTCGTCGGAGCTGATGAGCTGGCAGTTCCAGATGCCGTCCTCCCGCATGCGGGCAAACTGCTGCGCCACTCCCTCCACCGAATGAAACTGTACACAAATTCCGATTCTCATATGGTTCCTTCCCTTCCTTCCGTGGGGTCCTGTCTGTATTGTAGCAAATTTGTGCCGCCGATACAACTGTAGGTTTACGACATTTCTTTGGAATTTATTGTTCCTTTTTTACGGTGTCCGGCGGCGGCCGCCGCGGGAAACGGACTTGCCAAAGGGCGGCAGCTGTGCTACAATAAGACGTACCATCCGCTGACGGGAGCCGTGTGCGCCCGCAGCCCGCGCGCCGGAGCCCGGTGCAGCTTACCCATACGGAGGACAACCACTATGCGCATTCTGATCATTCGTCACGGCGACCCGGATTACGCCGTCGATTCTCTGACCGAAAAGGGGTGGCGGGAGGCGGAGCTGCTGAAGGAGCGGCTGCTCCGCACCGATCTCACCGCCATCTACTGCTCGCCGCTCGGGCGCGCCCGCGACACCGCCCGTCCGACGCTGGAGGCGCTCGGGCGCACCGCGGAAATCTGCGACTGGCTGAGGGAATTCGACGGCTACGTGCTCGACCCGGTCACGGGAGAGCGTACCCACCCCTGGGACCGGCTGCCCGCCTTTCTGGACCGGGACGATGCCTATTTTGACAAAAACCGCTGGCTGGATACCGCCTTTTACCGCAGCGGCGATGTCCCCGAGAAATTCGGGGCCGTCTGCCGCGGGATCGACACGGTGCTGGCCGCACACGGATACGTTCACGAGGGGCACGTCTTCCGCGTGGAACGGGAGAATGCCGACACGCTGGCCTTCTTCTGTCACTTCGGGGTGGAATGCGTGCTGCTCTCCCATCTGCTGAATATGCCGACGGTGGCGCTGTGGCACGGGACGGTGGCGCTGCCCTCCTCCGTCACCACCCTCTATACCGAGGAGCGGGAGCAGGGAATTGCCTCGCTGCGCTGCTGCGGCTTCGGCGACCTGTCCCACCTGTATGCCGGAGAGGAGCCCGCGTCCTTCCAGGCGCGCTTCTGCGAACGCTTTTCGGACGACACGCGGCACTGAGGCGGGCGACGGGCTTTGCGGTCTTGTATGGAATTGTGACAATATTCCTGATTGTATCGAAAAAAGCGCTGCAGGACAAGGCTGCAGGGGCAAGGAGTGCGCCTCTGTAGGCGTATATCG
>URYX01000126.1 GCA_900552225.1 uncultured Oscillospiraceae bacterium
CCTCCGGCTCGACCTTCGGCGGAGGCGGCGGCAAATTCTGACCCTCCTGTTGGCCCCCGCTAAGCAGGGCAAGAGCAGGCAAACGGCCTTTGAGTCCGACCTTCAAGAATGCTTTGACATAGATTTGGCATAGCGTTTAGTATAGCGTTTGACACACTCGCAGAAGATCAGGCCGCCGATGATTCGGCAGCCTGATCTTTTTGCCTCCGAGAAACAGAAGCGGGTAATTTCTATATGTTTTGCTGCATTTCAAGCGAAATTACTGTTGAAATTGCAGGAAGAATATGGTAAGATATGGATGACGATGTGCGGGAACGGTTTCCGGAATCCGTGTTTCGCAGCAATACTCCCGATTATAACTATTCCTATATTGATATTACCGAGGGAGGCCGGGCTTTTTTGCTTTTATACATCGCAGGGTCTGCTTATCCCGAATGTGTATATAGAGCTTATTTATCAGACCGTGCGTTTGGCGTCGGACGACTTTGCGGCTATTGCGGAAGGCAGTCCGGTGAGCGAAGCGGAGGCATTGGAGCCCGGAATCCGAATGATTCGTGAGACAAGGCAAAACAAGGAAGGAAAGTCTCCCGAGACACTGAGAGCAAATCTGCTGCTGACGGATGGGCTGATGTATCTCTACTACGAGACAGGGGAGGACGGGGAGCTGCGGCTGACCGAAAAGCGGATGTATTCCACGTTTATGCGCTTTGTGTACTGCAAGTACATAGATGGGAAACCGGTGGAATGGTTGGATAGGGATACTCATTGGGAACTGGAATGCCCAGATTGTAAGCTGCCCGACGGGTGGTTGATGTACACCGAGCTGAACGCGACGGTACTGAAAGAGGATATGGTATAATGCGGAGGCGGCCGATGCGCTGTGGCCTCGGCCGCCTCCCTACATACGGAAAGAGCAGGTGAAGGAAATTGAATTTTACGCCCCCTTTGCGGGTGGATTCCTGACGGAGATATTTTCGGTGATCGGCCTTCCCCTTATGGCGGTGTTCTACGGGATGGTGCGCGGCGGCTATGCCCTGTATCACAAGCTGACGGGGCGTGGCCGTCCCTGGAACCGGCGCCGGACCGTTCTCTCGCTGCTGGTGATTTTGTGGGTGATCTGTGTGGCGATTCTCGTCTACGCTATGATGTTTGTGGGTGCGCTTCGGGAGCTTCATTCGTTGCCGGAGGTGTCTTATGGGTAACTTTTTGTCTAAGCTATCCTGGATGGGCGAGTATCTGATCGCGGGATATGCTTTGCTGCTGCCGCTGTACGGCGCTGTCCGGCTGCTCTATTTCCTGTGGGCGCGCCGCCATCCGGGCGCGGTGTGGACCGGAAAAAAGACGTGGATTTGTGTCGCCGTTCTGGTCGTTCTGTATGCCGCGGTCTGTGTGGCGTGGGTTCGGGCGCACATGCATTGACGGGCTGAAGCAGGCCGCAAGGGCGGCCTGTGCATCCCGGCCCGGTCCGATACCGAAAAATACAGTGCCCCGCCGTCTGCCTCCTGTCGGGAAGCAGACGGCGGGGCACATTGCTTGGCGGCAGGATGGCGCGGGCCGGTTCAGGGCAGAAGCCCGAAGCGGTACCCCTCGCCGCGGATCTGATCGATGATGGCGGGGAGCAGCTCGGTGTTGGTCTCGGACACGGCGTGCAGCAGGTAGATGGTGCCGTTCTGTGTGTAGTTGTGAATGCTTTGCAGCACGGCCTCGTAGTCCTGCGGCTGGTTGGCCGGATCCCAGTCGCGGTGGGCAAAGCTCCAGAAGACGCTGGTATAGTCCATGGCCTGCACCAGGGCGAGCGTGCGGTCGCTGGCCTCGCCCGAGGGGAACCGGAACAGGTGCATGGTGTAGTCAAACTCCTGCTGCACATAGACATGCAGCTCGCAGAGCTCACGGTAGGCCTGCTCCAGGGTGATATCCGGCATGGAGGGGTGCGTGGTGGAGTGGTTGCCGACCGCGTGTCCCTCGCGGATCATGCGCTCCACCAGCTCCGGATTGCGCTTGGCGTAATCCATCGTGATGAAGAAGGTGGCCTGTACCTGCTTGTCCCGCAGAACATCCAGAATGCGCGGCGTGAAGCGGTATTCGTAGCCCTCGTCGAAGGTGAGATAGACCACGGGCTGCGTCCGGTCTCCGATGGCATAGGCTTCGTAGGTGTCGTAATAGGGCTGCCGGCTCGGGGAATTGGCCCAGCCGTAGCCGGATTTGGTGTTGTCCAGCGCCATCAGGGCCGCGATGTCGAGATCGGCGTAGGCGATCAGCGGGGCCTCGGGCGGCGGCGCGGTGGTGGGCTCCGTTGCGGTCGCGGAGGAGGCGGTCGTGACGGAGGTGGCTGCCGTCGTATCGGTGGCCGAAGCGGAGGGCAGCGTGGCGAGCGTGGGATGCGTTTCGGAGTCCCCGGAGGCCTCCGGAACGCGATGACAGCCGGTCAGAACCGACAGCAGGAGCAATGCGGCGGTCAGCCGCAGAACGGGACGGAAGGGACGCATGGAAGATTCCTCCTTGAAAAAGTTTTCGCGGTGGGTGGGCATTCTGTCACCAACCCGGCGGCCTCGCATAAGATGGTAGTGAAAACACGAAAGGAGGTCACCGAATATGTGTCTGAGAAACCTGTTCAACGGCAATGACTGTACGTGGATCCTGTTCATCATCATCGTTCTTTTGCTGATCGATGATGACTGCGGCTGCGGCAACACGGCGACGACCGGCGGCTGCGGCTGCGGCTGCTGACCCTCTTTGCCGCCTTCCCGCCGTGTTTTTGACACGAAGCTCCCGGGAAGCCAGTTTCCAAAAACGCCCCTCCGGCCGGAGGGGCGTTTCTTTTGTGATACAGAGCCTGCGTTTTTGCGGCCCCCGGGGAGCACGGCCGCCGGGGATGAAGTCTCGGCCCGCCGGCGGAAGCCGGTTACGGCCTGTCTGGCGCCGTTCCGATCCACTCCGAACTCAAAATATCCCTTTTCGTCGCCGCGCGCGAAGGCGAGGATATTCCGATGGTTGCAGATGCGCCCGACCATCAGCGCCCCGACCTCCATCTGGATGACCTCTCCGAAGTGATCGGTATGCAGCACCGTATATTCCCGCGTGTTGCGGTGGTAGACCGGGTAGCGGTCGGTGGCCACCGGCTGCACGGTGTGGAACACGCCGGGAATGTGTACCGGCGGATCGCAGCGGCCGCTGTCCGGAAAGCAGTAGCGGTGATAGTCGTCCACGGCCAGCCGGAAGATGAGGCATATCCCGTCCTCGAACTGCTTCGCAAGCGCCGGATTCTGCAGCAGCTCGGTCAGCGTGTAGGGCGCGCCCTTGACGGGCAGCAGCCGGTCATGCCGCAGCCGATACACCGACAGGTGCGCATCGCACGGCGCAATCAGATGGGTCGGCTCCCGGTCAATGGGACGCGCCTCCGGCCGGATGTGCCGGGTAAAAAACGCGTTGTAGGAGCGGTAGGCGGCCGGCTTGTATTCGGACATATCGATCTGCGCCTTGCGGATAAAGGGGAGAATGCGGCGCTGAGAAAGCGGACTGTTCATATAATGCCCCGCGAGCGAGGAAATGCGCGGAGAAATCATCAGACGGAGTACGCCGCGGCCCGGCAGAGTGCGATACAGAAAGCGCAGGGAGGCGGGAGGACGGACGTCCATCGGAGAGGTGCGGCGGCTCATCGGGCAAACAGGGCCAGCAGCACGAATTCCGCGATGCCGAGAGCCATCAGGCCGAGCATGCCCTTGAAATCGGGCTTGGGTATCCGGAAACGCCACAGAAACGCGCCCGCAATCAGCAGCAGGGCCGCTGTCCAGATCCAGGTGAAGGCCACCGGCTGCATCCGGCCGTGCAGAAGATACACCATCGGCAGAATAAAGGAGCAGCAGGTGACCGGCAGGCCCTCATAGGAGCGGCGGCATTCCGTGGTCTCCTTCTGGCGATCCTCCTCGGATACGTTGAAGTAGGCAAGACGGATCAGGGCCGCCAGCACATAGGCCGCCAGCACGATCCAAAAGGCGGGGTGCCGCATCCCGACGGAGTAGCCGATGCAGGCCGGGAGCACCCCGAAGCAGATCAGATCCGAAAGAGAGTCAATCTGGATGCCGAAGCGCTTTTCCGCATCGGTGCGCTTCCGGGTCTTGGCAATTTTGCCGTCGAACATATCGATAGCCCCACAGATCATCAGCAGACAGAGCGAGATGAGAGGCTTGTCCGTAAAGGCAAACAGCATGCCGAAAACGCCCGACACCAATCCGAGAAAGGTCGCGACGACAGTGTAATTATAGTATCCGATCATAATGTTTCCTCCTTGTTGGACATCGAACGAAGCCAGAGCCGCAGATGATTCAGCAGCGTGGTAATGGCGCAAACGACCATGCAGAAGTAAAAGTTGATGCCGCGGGTCAGCAGCATGGCCGGCGTCTGAATTGCCTCGGGATAGACACCGCCGTACAGCCGCTGCGTCATGAATTCCGCCATGCCGACCCCGCCCGGGAAGGGAAGGGTATCCACCGACAGGGCGCACAGAATCTGAATTCCCAGCAGATCAAGATAGGACAGGTCCGACAGCCCGAAGCTGAGATAGACGCAGTAGGTGATGGAAAACATGCACAGGCGCTGGAAAAAGTTGCAGCCGATCACCCGCAGCAGCAGACCGCGGTTGGTGCGGATAATCTGAGCTGCCGCGGAATATTCGTTAATCATCGCCTCGAGAGAATCCATCTTCGCCTCCGGATGCTTCACGAGGTGCAGCCTCCCGAGCAGACGGATTCCCTTGGTCCCGATGCTTTTCACCAGTGTGGAGGAAAACATGGACAGAAGGCAAAGCACCAGCAACGCCGCATTGACGGTAAATCCGATGGCGATGAGCAGCCACCACCACCACTGCCCGTTTTTCTGAATCCATCCGGCCTTGGCAATCACGGTGACGGTACCGGTAATCAGCAGTACGATTTTGTAGGCCACAATGTTGAACAGAGTGGCAATGCCGGATTTGGCCAGCGGTACCTTATCCTTCGCCATATAGTACAGCATCATCGGCTGGCCGCCGGAGGCGGAGGGGGTAATGCCGCAGTAGTACAGGTCGGTGGCGGCATACACAAAGGAGGAGAACAGGCGAATGGGATGGCCGAGCGCCTTTAGAATGGTGTGAAGGCCGAGCCCCTCTCCTCCGATATAGCCGAAGGTCAGCACCAGGCCGACAAGCAGCCAGCCGCCCTTGAGGCCGTCCATCACGGCCAGCAGCTCGGAAATATGAAATTGCCGGAAGATCCAGTAAAACGTGATGCCGAGCAGCAGCAAAAAGAACACAGAGCTCAGGGCATATTTGCTTTTGTGCTGCTTCAGGTTCTGTTGTTCCATTCCTATACCTTCTTCATTCAGGCCAATGCGCAAATCCGCATAGAGATGGCTCCGCGGGGGCGGCACCTGACGGCGCATCCCTGCGGGGCGCAGCTGCGGAATACGGAACGCGGCACACCCGTTCACGCGGGCCCATACGTTCCGAAGGCGAGGACGGCGCAGTGGAATGCGGAGTCCTCTTTTGCAGATATAGATTTACTATACCACATCTTTTTGAATTTGTAAAGAATCTGTAAAAAATTACCCGCTAAAAACTTTGCCGTTGCGGCAAAATCCGATATCGCAGAGCTCC
>URYX01000127.1 GCA_900552225.1 uncultured Oscillospiraceae bacterium
ATCACACCGGCCGTCCAGCCGCCGATCTTGCGGAACCGGATGGCTACATACAGCACCAAAAAGGCACTGGCCAGTGCCACAGCCACCAGGCACTTGACAAAGAACATCTTTCCCTTGGAGGCGGTCAGCGAGCTGGCATCCTCCGCATGGAAATTCCCGTCGGGATACGCCTTGTTCAGCGCATCCGTGATGGCCTGCTGGTCATCCATGGTCAGCACATCGGTCGTGTACACGTTCAGCAGCGCAATGCCCGCCGACTCCGACGTCTGCACATCCACCTTGTGGCCGGTCGCCGTCTCGATGGCAGAGGCCACCGCAGAGGTATCCGCCGTACCGCTGTAGCTGTACTTGACCAGCGTACCGCCCTTAAAGGAGATATCCATCTCCGTCCCGAAGATGATGTTGAACAGCAGTCCGACCACCATCAGGCCGAGGGTGATATACCAGCAGATTTTGCGGGCATGAATATAGTCAAACTGACCGGTAAACAGCTTTCTCATGCGCGCTCACCTCCATACATCCACGGCTTGCGGAAAATCTTGAGCCGCGAAATCGAACGAGTCATCAGACGCGCCGCGCCGACGCCCATGATAAAGTTGAAGACAATGCCCATCAGCAGCGTGTAGCCGAAGGAATACACCGCACCGGTCGTAGCCGCCGGGAACATAAACAGGAACGGATACAGCAGCTTGGCCCACAGTCCGTCCGGAGGTCCGAACACACCCATCAGCACAACCGCCACAATCACGTTCGTGATGTTGCCGTCGAAGATGGCCGAGAAGGACTGCCGCGAGCCCGCATCGATCGAGCCGTCGATGGTCTTGCCCATCCGGATTTCCTCCTTGATGCGCTCCGCCATAATCACGTTGGCATCCACGCCGATACCGACCGAGAGGATAATACCCGCAATACCGGGCAGCGTCAGCGTAAAGCCGTTCAGGAACCCGAAGTAGCCGGAAACCGCCGCAATCGAGCCGGCCATCTGACCGAGCAGCGTGATGACCGCCACCACACCGGGCAGCCGATAATACAGAATCATAAACAGCGACACCAGCGCAAAGGCAATGATTCCCGCCATCACCATGGCGTTCAGCGCCTTGTCTCCGAGCGTCGGAGAAACGGTGCCGTAGCTCTTGACCTCAATATTGAAGGGCAGCGCGCCGGAGTTGATCAGCGTCGCCAGGTTGGAGGCCGACTCAAAATCAAAGCTGCCGGAGATCACGCACTCACCGTTCGTGATCTGCTCGTTCACCTTCGGATAGGAGATCATGTCGTGGTCCAGCCAGATGGAAATCGTCGAGTCGGCGGAGGAATTGGACTTTCCGAGCTCATACTGCTTTTTGGTCGCCTCGCTGAACTTCTCCTTGCCGGAATCCTTCAGCTTGAGCGACACCATGTACTGCCCGATGTTTTCCTGATCCGCCACAGCCGTTGCCGAGGCCACGTCGTCGCCGGTCAGCACCAGCTCGCCGGTCGGTGCCTGATACTCGTTGCCGTCCTCGTCCTTCTTGGTCTCGGTGCCCTTTCCGATATAAAACGCAAGCTGCGCCGTCCGGCCGAGCTCCTCCACGGCGGCCGAGGGATCGTAATCCACCTCGCCGCTCGCCCACGGGAACCGCACGATCACTGCATTGTTCTGCGTATCCGCATACGCCTCATAATCTGTAATTCCCTGCAGCACCAGACGTTTCGCAATCACTTCTTTGACAGCCTCAACCTGCGATGCCGTGACGTTTTCCGTGCCCTCAACAGGCCCGAAGGTCGCGTCCACGCCGCCCCGGATATCAATACCGAGACGGATGTCCTTCGCGCCCTTGATGTGCACGTCCACACGGTCACCGTAAGTCGTATAGATGCCGAAGAAGGAGGTATACGCCAGCGCCACGATCAGAAAGGCCACAATAAAGAATGTGACCTTGGAACCGCGTTTCACGGTTTTCCTCATTGGCTTGTCCTCCCTGAGTCAAGTTTTACCGCCCTCTCGCAGAGACAGAACGGTGCAATGTAATCTATTATAGGAGAAACCGCCGGAAATGTCAATCATTCCGGCGGTTTTTTTCGCTTTTTGTTCTTTTTTTGTTTATTGCTCCGGCTCGGCCAGCAATCGCTCCGCCGCGCTGAGCTTGGCGCACAGGCAAAACAGCTCCATCGCCGTCTGCAGCTCCTCCACCGGAGGATAGGACGGCGCAAGCCGCAGATTCGAGTCGTGGGGATCACGGCCGTAGGGATATGTCGCTCCCGCCCCCGTAATGGTCACCCCCGCCTGCTTCAGCAGCTCCGCCGTGCGGGCGGCGCAGCCGTCCATCAGATCCACGCTGATGAAATAGCCGCCGTTCGGACGGCTCCAGCGGGCAATCCCGCGGCCGCCGAGCTCCTCCTCCAGCACCCGCAGCACCGTTTCAAACTTCGGCCGCAGAATCTCCGCATGCCGGCGCATATGCTGCTGCAGATGGTTCAGGTCGCGGAAAAAGCGGGTATGCCGCAGCATATTCAGCTTGTCGTAGCCGATGGTCTGCACCGTCAGACGGCGGCGGATGTCCGCCACATTGGCGGGCGAGGCCGCGAGCGCCGCAATGCCGGAGCCCGGGAAGCTGATTTTGGAGGTGGAGGCAAACAGAATCGGCAGATCGGGATGTCCCGCCCGCTCCGCCTCCTCATAGAGGTTGAGCAGCGTATCCGGTGTATCCGTCAGATGGTGCAGGCAATAGGCATTGTCCCACATAATCCGGAAATCGGGGGCCGCCGGCGACAGCGCAGCCAGCCGCCGCACCGTCTCGTCCGAATAGGTCACGCCGGTGGGATTGGCATACATCGGCACGCACCAGATTCCCTTCACCGCCGGATCACGCACCAGCCGCTCCACCGCATCCATGTCCGGTCCGGTGTCGGTCATCTCCACCGTCACCATCTCGATCCCGAGGAACTCCGTAATGGCAAAATGCCGGTCATACCCGGGTGCGGGGCACAGGAACTTGACCTGTCCCTGCCGGCACCACGCCGGATGTCCCATAATTCCCTTGATATAAGCCGCCGCCAGATAATCGTACATCAGATTCAGGCTGGAGTTGCCGCCGATGAGCACATTCTCCGCCGGCACCCCGAGCATATCGCTGAACATGCGGCGCGCCTCGGGAATGCCCTCCAGCATCCCGTAGTTGCGCACATCCAGTCCGTCGTGCGTCGTGCAGCCCGCACTCACGCTCACGCTGTCCAGCATGGAAGCCGTCAGATCCAGCTGCTCCGGGCACGGCTTGCCGCGCGACATATCCAGCTTCAGTCCGCGCGCCGCATACCGCGCATACTGCTCCTGCCAGTCCTTCTGACAGGCCAGCAATTCTTCCCTGCTCAGTGCGCCGATTTCTTTCATGATGCTTTGAGACCTCCAAAAATGCAAATTGCAAGCAACCGATTGCCTGTATTGTAGCATATATCCGTATAAAATGCAAGTTGTTTTTTGAAAAATTGCAAATTCGCCGTCATATCGCCTCTTGCCAAAAAATACTGCACCGCATCTTCTCTCCGCCGTCCAAAAAAGGTCTTGCCTTTTCCCAAAAGACTCTATATACTGATAACAGTGTGCCTTTATAACTTTTGAAATATCTCTTTTGAAAAAGGGGTCTGTCTACACCATGAAACCCATCCTGGTCGTGCTGACCGGCGGCACCATCGGCAGCAGCATGGAAAACGGCGAAATCGGGCTGCGTGGCGGCACCGCCCGCATTCTGGAGCTGTACCGCCATACCTACGGCGACGACTGCTTTGAAACCGTCTGTCCCATCACGCTGCTTTCGGAAAATATGACGCCCTACGACTGGGCGCGGCTGTACGGCTGCCTGCGGGACGTGCGCACAGAGCGCTACGCCGGCCTCATCGTCTGCCACGGCTCGGATACCCTCCCCTACACCGCTGCCCTGCTCGGATTTCTGTTCCGCCACCTGCCGATTCCGCTGATTCTGGTGGCCAGCAACCGGCCGCTCGGCACGGAGGGCTCCAACGGACTGAGCAACTTTGCCGCCGCCGTGCGGCTGATCCGGCGTGAGGCGCTGCCCGGTGTCTATGTATCCTATGAAAATACCCCCGGCGATATACGCCTTTATCTGTCCACACGCCTGCTGGAGGCCGACCCCTACCACGACCGCTTCATGAGCTACGGCGGCATCGACCTGGCGCGCATCACGGAGCAGGGCCTGCTCCCCTTCACATCTCCCTGTAACCCGTCCCTGTCCCAGCTGCGGCAGCCGCGGCCGCCGATCGACTGCCCGGTGCTCGACCCCGAAAAGCCGATTGCGCTGATCCGCCCCTATCCCGGACTGGATTACCGCCAGTTCCGGTGGGCCGTCAAGCCCTGCGCCATCCTGCACACCGACTACCATTCGGACACCGCCAGTACGGCTCCCGGGCCCTACGGCCTCCCGGGCTTTGTCGCCCGGTGCACGGAGGAGGGCATTCCCGTCTATCTCTGCTCGCTGCGGCAGAGCCACCGTGCCCTGTATGAGACCACCCTGCAGCTTCTGCAGATCGGGGTGCGTCCCCTGTTCTCGCTTTCGACGGAGGCGGCGCTCGCCAAGCTGCGCGTAGCCTATAATCAGACCGCCATGCCGCCCGAAGAATATCTCAAAGCCGACATCTATTACGAAATTGCGGAAAAATCATCAGAAAATGCTTGACAAATACAAATGTGTCCCGTATAATAGCTTATGCTCGATGTGGACGTTTAGCTCAGCTGGTAGAGCATTCGCTTGACGTGCGAAGGGTCAGCGGTTCGAGTCCGTTAACGTCCACCACGAAACCAAAGGGGCACGCTGCAGCGTGCCCCTTTTTTCTCTGTAAAATCCGCATTTTCCGCTTGTCTGCGAATCACCTGTGTCTGTTTTCTTGCAAAAAGGGAGAGTGAAAAACGGTGGGAATCTCCGATGTAATCGCCCTGCTCGGCGGCGTGGCCCTGTTCCTGTTCGGCATGAGCCTGATGGGCGAGGGCCTCAAGCGGGTAGCCGGCAGCCAGATGGAACTGATTCTCTATAAGCTCACCAACAATACCTGGAAGGGTATCCTGCTCGGCACCGTCGTCACCATGGTCATCCAGTCCTCCTCAGCCACCTCCGTGATGGCCATCGGATTTGTGAACTCCGGCATGATGAAGTTCCGGCAGGCCATCGGTATCGTGCTCGGCTCCATCCTCGGCACCAGCATCACCGGATGGGTCATCTGCCTGTCGGAGTTCAGCGGCGGCAGCGGCTGGGTCAAGCTGCTGTCCACCGCCACGCTCACGGGGCTGACCGCCATCGCGGGCATCGTGCTGCGCATGTTCTGCAAGGGGACCACCACCACTCACCTCGGAGACATCCTGCTCGGCTTTGCGGTACTCATGTTCGGCATCAGCGCCATGGGCGACTCCGTGGCCCCGCTGAAGGAGAGCGAGGAATTCATCCGCGTGCTCACCACCTTCAGCAATCCGCTGATCGGCATCCTGGCCGGCACACTGTTCACCGCCGTGCTGCAAAGCGCCTCCGCGGCCTGCGGTATTCTGCAGGCGCTGTCGCTGACGGGTGCCGTCAGCCTTGAAATGGCCTTTCCGCTGATTTTCGGCATTGCTATCGCTGTCTCTTATACACATCTCCGAGCCCA
>URYX01000128.1 GCA_900552225.1 uncultured Oscillospiraceae bacterium
TCGTCGGCAGCGTCAGATGTGTATAAGAGACAGACGAAGAACATCAGCTGTTTGTCCGGCCATTCTTTTTCCAGCCGTTCCGCAACCCGGTTGACAAAATAGATCATTACCTCACTCGGTGTTCCCAGTCTGCGGCAGTCCTCACACTCGCAAAAGCCCTCGAAGTAGCCGTCATTGGCCGACAGGGCCGCCTGTGTGCAGTAGGGATGTTCGCGGAAGTACCGGTCGAGCTTTTCGGCGGTAAGACGCTGCACCTCCTCATTGGAATAGCACATCTGCCACCATTCGACATACGGATTGCGTCGTCCGTCTACAAGGCAGTACCATTCGGGATGCTTCTGAAAGTATTGCTCACGGGGGAACAGCTTCCAATAGGCATGGTCGATTTCTTTTTCCTCGCCGCCCATGTACCATCGGCGTGCCAGCTCCGGATTGCGGAGCAGCACCCATGTTTTGCGGGTGGTGAAGCTCGGAACGTGGTCGATTTCCAGATAACCGACCGATACCGTATCCGTCCGCGGAATGACCTGCCACAGCTCATCGGGACCGAACCAGCCGCAGCCCAGCCGTTCGAGCAGCGCCGTCACCGCAAATGCCGTTCCGTTATATGGGCCGTCATCGTTGCCCATCAGCACAATGCAGTTCCCGAGGCGGCGAACCAGCACGCGTTCCTCGCCGGGATAGCCGGCCGGCTTGGTCAGCCCCAGCTCCGCCGTGCGCCGCGAACCTCCCACCAGCAGGAGCGGCCCCTCCGTGGGGGCTTCGTCGTCCACGATCGGCAGGGTCGCGCCGGTCATGGTGTGCAGAATATTCTGCAGATCGTCAGCCGCCGCCCGGGCCTTTGGATCTGCTTCGGAGGCCAGTACGATGGAGGCCTCCGCTTTTCCGTCCCGGATCAAAACCAGATCCGAATATACAGGGGTACGTTTTCCGATCATTGCAGATTGCTCCTATAAAAGCTCACAGAATTTTCAACTTATTATGCGGATTAATGGTATAAACCATCAATGTCAAATCCATTTTAGCATAATTTGAAAACTGCGCAAGGGCTTTTGGCCGATTTGAGCAATTATGGTAACAAACACATCATGTTTTGCATAGACCGAGGAATCAGGGGAGCAGCTGCTTCGGAAACGGTATATTTTCCCGTATTGGATTGTCTCATCATGGCGCGTGGCGGGCAGAGGAACACAAAGCCGATTGTATAAACCAGTACCTCCCGCCGCAGGGCAAGAAACTGCGGCGGGAGGTACTGGTTTGTCCGTATGAAAGCAAAATCGTTCCGGGAAGGAGCCGCTTGGGAAAAGGAGGATGCCGCTGGATGACCCATCCTTGTCCCCTGAAAAAACGAACACCTGCGGCAGCCGGGACGCAGGATCCGACGGCTGCCGCAGGTGCGGGAATCAGTGGAATATGGGTTGTCAATGGGGAACAGGGGGCGTCAGCGATCGTCCAGCTTGAGCACCGCCATAAACGCCTCCTGCGGAACCTCGACCGAGCCGAGCTGCCGCATCCGCTTTTTGCCCTCCTTCTGCTTTTCGAGCAGCTTCTTTTTCCGTGTGATGTCGCCGCCGTAGCACTTGGCCAGCACGTCCTTGCGCAGCGCCTTGACCGTTTCGCGCGCGATGACCTTGCCGCCGATGGCGGCCTGGATCGGAATCTCGAACAGCTGGCGCGGGATATTATCCTTCAGCCGCTCGCACATCTTGCGGGCGCGGGTGTAGGCGTTGTCCGCAAACACGATGAAGGACAGCGCATCCACGACCTCGCCGTTGAGCAGGATGTCCAGCTTGACGAGCTTGGAGGGGACATAGCCCTTCAGCTCATAGTCAAAGCTGGCGTAGCCCTTGGTGCGGGATTTGAGCACATCAAAGAAATCATAGACGATTTCGTTGAGCGGCAGCTCATAATGAATATCCACCCGGGACTGGTCCAGATATTTCATGTCGCGGAACACACCGCGCCGCTCCTGGCACAGCTCCATGATGTTGCCGACATATTCGTTCGGGGCGAAGATATGCGCTTCCGCGACCGGCTCCTCCGCAAGCGTGATGCTGCCCGCATCGGGGTAGTTGGTGGGGTTGTCGATATAGTGCACGCTGCCGTCCGTCAGCGTCAGCCGGTAGACCACGCTCGGGGCGGTGGTGATCAGGTCCAGATCGTATTCCCGTTCCAGCCGCTCCTGGATGATTTCCATGTGCAGCAGCCCCAGGAATCCGCAGCGGAAGCCGAAGCCGAGGGCGACGGAGGTCTCCGGCTCAAAGGTCAGTGAGGCGTCGTTGAGCTGAAGCCGCTCCAGCGCCTCCCGCAGATCCTGATAATGGGCCCCGTCGGCGGGGAAAATGCCGCAGAATACCATGGGGTTGGCCTTGCGGTAGCCGGGCAGCGGCTGTGCGGCCGGGCGATCCGCCCGCGTAACGGTGTCACCGACACGGGCCTCGCTGACGGTCTTGATGGAGGCGGCGATATAGCCCACCTGTCCCGCCTGCAGGCTGTCGCACGGCTCCAGGCGTCCCGGACGCATCAGGCCGACCTCAACGACATCGAACTGGGCTCCGGAGGCCATCATGCGGATGGTGTCGCCTACCCGGACGGATCCCTCCTTGACGCGGATATAGACAATGACGCCGCGATAGCTGTCGTAGTAGCTGTCGAAAATCAGCGCCTGCAGGGGCGCATCGGCGTCCCCCTGCGGTGCGGGGATGCGCTGCACCACCGCTTCGAGCACCTCGTCGATGCCGATGCCGGCCTTGGCGGAGATCAGGGGCGCGTCAGCGGTGTCGAGCCCGATGACCTCCTCAATCTCCTCCTTGACGCGCTCCGGCTCGGCGGAGGGCAGGTCGATCTTGTTGATGACCGGAACGATTTCAAGCCCGTGCTCTACGGCAAGGTAGGTGTTGGCCAGCGTCTGCGCCTCGATCCCCTGGGAGGCATCCACGACCAGCAGAGCTCCCTCACAGGCGGCCAGAGAACGCGATACCTCGTAGTGAAAGTCCACGTGGCCGGGGGTGTCGATCAGGTTGAAGGTGTAGGTCTGGCCGTCTTGCGCCGTATAGGACAGGGTGACGGCGTGCGCCTTGATGGTAATGCCGCGCTCGCGCTCCAGATCCATGCTGTCGAGCAGCTGATCCTCCATGTCGCGCAGCGCCACCGCCCGGGTCTTTTCCAGAATGCGGTCGGCCAGGGTGGATTTGCCGTGGTCGATGTGGGCGATGATGCAGAAATTGCGGATGTGTTCTTCGGGAATGGACAATGATTTCACCTCTTAAGGATAGGTTCGGAAACGCCCGGCAGCGGGAGAGGACTTCCGTTGCCGGGCAGAAATTGCCGGGCTTATTAACTCAGCGTGACATACACCGAGGTACCGGAGACTCCCTCGCCGTAGCAGACCCATACATCGTCGTAGCCGACGACCTGGAACCGCGCATTATAGGCGGCCGTTCCCTGGGCAGCCCCGGTCAGATCCACGGTCAGCCACAGGGCCTCCTCCGTAAGGGAGGCCAGGGAGGCCTCGCTGCCGATCAGCGTGACGGAGATATCCCGCGGCTGTACCTCAGTCTGTCGGCCGCTTGTGTTGTTGCTGTACTGCACATTGGAGGCAGAGGGTGTGAAGGTGAGCGTTTTGGAGGTAAAGCCGCTGAGGTTGACCGACACCTTCACCTTGGTTTCGCCGCTGACAATCTGCACCGAGTCGGGCAGAGACAGCTCCAGCTCGCGCTCGGTCGTCTCCGGACTGAGCGAATCGAAGTCCAGCACTCCGAGATCCCCGAGGTCGGTCAGGGTATCGAGTGTGTTGGCAGGGCCGAGCAGCTTGACCGAGGCGGGGGTCACGGTAATGCGATCGCTTGTTCGCGTAAAGAAGGCGGGTGCATTTTTCAGCGTACAGTGCAGCGGCACCTCGCGGGCGACCCAGACCGGCACGGTGACGTTGATGGTGTGAGTATCCAGCCCGTCGATGCTGCAGCCGGTGAGCGGCACCTCGGTGCCGTCCTCGTCGTAAGCCTGCAGCGCCGCCTCAAAGACCCGTACATCCGACAGCGTGGCTTTGCCGGGAATGCGTGCAATCAGCGTCCGAATGCGGTCAAGCTGCGATTTCGGGCCGGACAGCGTCAGTGTCCCGTCCGTTGTGACCGCGGGATCCAGAATCGGTGTGCCGAGCTGCGTCCCGTCGGCCGCCGTCAGCATAGAGGTGTCCACCTGCACGCGCAGAACCTCGGTCTCCCAGTAATCGCAGGTAATGGAAATGGAATCCGGATACAGCGACAGAATTTCATAGTTGACGTTGGCGCTGTTGTAGCCCACTGTCAGCGGAACATCCTGCCTTCCGGCCTTTTGTACGGAGCTGACGTTGGCGCGCACACGCAGATCGGCGGCGGTCAGCCGCGAAATGACCGACCACTGTCCCTGCACCACCACCGAAACGTCTGTGCTGGCTTCTCCGGTCAGCCGGAGTCCGATGGTTTCGGCATAGGTGTTGCTGAGATCCACCGATACGGGAATCGTCAGCGTGCGCTCCTGAATGTTGGCGGGTCCCGATACCACGGCATACCAGATGCCGACGGAGAGCACCACGGAGACGATGGCGATGAAGCGGCGGTTGTGCAGGAGGGCCGTCAGGGAAAAAGAGGGCTTCTTCATTTCCGTTTCCTCCTCCAGAACAGGAATTTTCCGCCGGAGGAGAGATCCTCCTCGGGAAGCATTCCGTTTTCGAGTGCGGCGTGCAGCGATTCCAGACTGTAATTGCGCTTCAGCACGCCCGAAAGTGCCAGCGAAATCGCACCCGTCTCCTCCGATACCACGACAATCATCGCGTCGGAGCTTTCGCTCATGCCGACCGCGGCGCGGTGGCGCGTACCGAGCTCGCTGCTCAATTGGCGGTTGTCCGTCAGCGGCAGAATGCAGCCGGCGGCATAGACGCGCCCTTCACGGATAATCATGGCGCCGTCATGCAGCGGGGCCTTGTTGAAAAACACGTTGCCGATGAGCTCGGGCGACGGCTCGGCGTTGACCACGGTTCCCGTTTTGATGATGTCCCCGAGATTGGTCTGACGCTCAAAGACGATCAGCGCTCCCATCTTCTGCCGCTGCAGGATTTCCACCGCGCCGCATACTGCGTCGACGGCGTGGCGCATACGGGCGACATCCTCGGAGGGGGTATCGTTCCAGCCGAAATGACCGAAGGCCTCCGTCAGGTGGCGGGACTGCCCGGCGTGCTCCAGGGCACGCCGCAGCTCCGGCTGAAAGATGACCGCCAGAAGGATCAGTCCGTTGTCGAACAGAAGGGACATGAGATAGGAGAGCGCCTGCAATCCGAGCAGCTTGGACAGCAGCTGCACAAGCAGCAGCAGCACGATGCCCTGAATCAGCTGTTCCGCGCGGGAATCGCGGACAAATTTAAATAAGGTATAAATCAAAAAGGCCACGAGCGCAATATCGATGATTGCGGAGAAAATATTGATAGAGCCTAAAAATCCGGTGATGCGTGACCATACGGTTTCAAAAAAAGCAGCCATGGCACAGTGCGGGTGCAGAACACCGCCGCTCCTTTCTCCCAAAAATCCGGCCGAAGGCTGCCGAAAGCCTCCGATCGGGAGATTTTTCTCATAACTGCTCCTATTGTAGCA
>URYX01000129.1 GCA_900552225.1 uncultured Oscillospiraceae bacterium
GCCGTTCAGATTGCGGTAGGCGGTGTCGAACTGGTTGTCAAACATGAAGGCGGCCAGCTCCTTCAGAATGGCATCCTTGCTGTCAAAGATGTTGTAGAACGAGCCGTTGGCAACATCCGCCAGCTTCAGGATTTCTGCGGTGGTGGTGCGGGCATAGCCCTTTTCGATGAACAGGCGGACGCATACGGACAAAATCCGCCGCTTGGCGCCCTGCTTATCGTATCTGCGTGCGATGGGAATCACATCCTTTGGGATTTTTACAGTATATCTATTATAGCGCAATGGCGGCGAAATGCAAGGGGAAGCGCAGGAACTTCCGTAAAATTCACACAGAGACGGAAAAAAGCACACAGACATTTCGGCCCGGTGAGATGGCTTACCCTTTACATTTTTCACTTTTTTTGCCTTTTTCGGGGCTTTCTCGGAAAAAGGCTTGCTTTTCCGGAGAGGGCTGGCGTATAATGGGGGAGAAGCTTCGGATGCGGCAGGGGAAACGGCCGGCTTGGCAAAACCACGGCGCGGCGGCGGTGTGAGACGCGGGCGTGGCAGAGCAAGCCGGCCTTTTTGACGCTGCGGAGGGCTTTGGCGGCGGTCTGTCGGTCAGACCGCCAATCTGACGAAAGGAAAGCGCAGGAGGCTTTCCCAAAAGCAGGCGGATATTTCGGAAAAAACGGATGGAGGGATTGAAAATGCAGCAGGAGAAGCAGTATTTGTGGGAGACGGGAAAGGTCCCGTATTTTTGTACCGAGTACGGACAGGAGGAGCCGGCGATTACGCCCTTTTTGCTGGACAACGGCCGGAAAAACGGCTGTGTGATTGTCTGCCCGGGCGGAGGCTATGCCTGCCGGATGGAGAGCTACGAGGGAGCGGAGATCGCGCAGTGGCTCAATCAAAACGGCATCAGCGCCGTGCTGCTGCATTATCGCGTGCATCCGTATCAATACCCGGCAATGACCGAAGACGTGCAGCGTGCGGTGCGCTATGTGCGGTATCGGGCCGGGGACTGGTCGATCGACCCCGAGAAGGTGGGCGTGATCGGCTTTTCGGCGGGAGGTCATCTCGCCAGCACGACGGCCTACTGCTTTGACCGCGGCCGGGAGGACGGCGATGCCGTGGACCGCTTCAGCTCGCGGCCGGATGCGGTGCTGCTCTGCTATGCGGTGCTGACGATGGGCCGGTATGCCGACCGGGGAACGCACGACAACTTCCTCAAGGGACTGCCGGAGGAGCACGAGCTCGAGCGGGCATTTTCCGCCGAGTGCGCGGTGCGGGAGGATGCGCCGCCCTGCTTCCTGTTCCATACACAGGACGACAGCTACGTCCCGGTACAAAACTCACTGATGATGTATGAGACGCTCACCGAAAAGGGTGTGCGCTCCGAGCTGCATATTTTCCCCTGCGGTGATCACGGAGTGGGGCTGGGGGCTTCCGTGCCCGGCACCTGCCAGTGGCCGACGCTGGCCGTGGACTTTCTGAAGCGGCAGGGGTTTGTCCGCTGATGGAGAGCTTCCTGCAACAGGTAGTATGAAACCATTTAAGCAAAGGCGACGGAGGGAGGAACGGGCCGTGACCGAGGAAAAGGAACGGGCACGCCGCGAGCGCAGAGAGCGCACGCGGCAGGATGCCCGTCTGATCTGGCGCTTTCTGCGCGGCAGCCGGCTGTGGTTTGCCGTGTGTATTGTATCGACGGCCGGCATGGCGCTGGCGGATATGCTGTCTCCGCAGATCATCCGTATGGCCATCGACAACGCCATCGGCGGCGAGCCGGCCGCATATGCCCCGTGGATCATGGCGCTCGTGGAGCGCGTCGGGGGCTTTGAACGGCTCGGACGGGATCTGTGGATCATGGCGCTGGCCATTCTGGCGGTGGCGCTGGTCAAGGTGCTGGCGCAGTATGTGTCGCGCGTCAGCAATACCCGCGCCTCGGAGACGCTGGTGAAAACGATGCGGGATACGCTGTTTACGCATATCGAGCGGCTGCCGTTTGCGTGGCACATGAAAAACCGCACGGGCGACATCATTCAGCGCTGCACCTCCGATATCGACACGCTGAAAAACTTCATTTCCGAGCAGCTGACATCCGTATTCCGGATCGTGGTGCTGCTCATTCTGTCCATCTCGTTTATGCTGCCGATGAATCCGTGGCTGACGCTGATCGCGCTGGTGCCGATGCCCTGCATCGTGCTGTATTCGCTGCGGTTTCACCGCAGCATCGGTGACGGCTTCCGCGCCTGCGACGAGAGCGAGGGCCGACTGTCCGCCATGGCGCAGGAAAACCTGACCGGCGTGCGCGTGGTGCGTGCCTTCGGGCGGGAGCGGTACGAGCGCGACCGCTTTGAGCGGCACAACGAGGAGTATACCGGCCTTTGGGTGCGTCTGGCGAAGGTGATGAGCCGCTTCTGGAGCACGGCGGATATTCTGTCGGGGCTGCAGGTGATGCTGGTGGTGGTGTTCGGTGCGGTGTTCTGCATCGGCGGTGCCATGACCGCGGGCGAATACGTGGCCTTCATCTCGTACAACTCCATGCTGGTGTGGCCGGTGCGTATGCTCGGGCGTATGATCTCCGAAATGAGCAAGGCGGGGGTCTCGGTGGAGCGCATCCGCTATATCATGGAATCAGAGGAGGAGACGGACGACCCGGCGGCGCCGTGTCCTCCGATGGACGGCGACATTGCGTTTGAGCACGTGAATTTTGCCTATGACGGCTGCCCTCAGCTGCTGCACGACATCACCTTTACGATGCGCGCCGGCAGCACGCTCGGCATTCTCGGCGGCACGGGCAGCGGCAAGTCCACGATGATGCTGCTGCTCGACCGGATGTATGAGCTGCCGCCCGAAAACGGACGCATCACGGTCGGCGGTGTGGACATCCGCACCGTGCGCCTGTCCTATCTGCGCAAAAATATCGGCATTGTCCTGCAGGAGCCGTTTCTGTTTTCGCGCACCATCGAGGAAAATATCGGCATTATGCAGGAGACGCCCGACCCGGACGGAGTGCGGGAGGCGGCGCGCGCCGCCTGCCTGGACGAGGCCGTCGAGGGCTTTGCCAAGGGCTATGAGACCTTTGTCGGGGAGCGCGGTGTGACGCTCTCGGGCGGGCAGAAGCAGCGCGCGGCCATTGCGCGGATGCTGACGCAGCATACGCCGATCATGATTTTTGACGATTCGCTGTCGGCGGTGGATACCGAGACGGATGCCAGGATCCGGGCGGCGCTGGAGGCGCGGTTCGGGAGTGCCTCTATCCTGATGATTTCTCATCGGATCACCACACTGTCCAAGGCGGATAAAATCCTGGTGCTCGACCACGGACGGATTGTCGAGGAGGGCACCCACGAGCAGCTGAAGGCGGCCGGCGGAATTTATCAGAAGATTTATGAGATTCAGTCGGCACCCGAGGAGGTGACGGCATGAAACAGACCTCGAAGGAAACACGCTCCCTGCCGTTTTTCGGCGTGGGCAAGCTGCTGCCGTATCTCCGCCCCTACCGCGCGGTCCTCTGCGCCATGATTGTCTGCGGCCTGTGCGGCAGTGCGGTGGACGTGGCGCTGCCGCTGTTCCAGCGGTATGCGCTGAATCATTTCGTGAAGGAGGGAACGCTCGACACGCTGCCGCTGTACATTGTGCTGTATACGGCGGCCGTGCTGCTGGCCGGAGCGACCAATTATGTGGCCTGCTCCCGCGCCATGCAGGTGGAGGTGAGCGTCAACCGCGACCTGCGCAATGCGGCGTTCAACCATCTGCAGACGCTGTCCTTTTCCTATTTCAACCAAAACAGCGTCGGCTACATCCATGCCCGTCTGATGAGCGATACCTCCCGGATCGGCTCGCTGGTATCGTGGTCGCTGATGGACAGCGTGTGGCACCTGTCCTATCTGGTGGGGGCCGTCGCGGTCATGCTGGCCGTCAACGCACGGCTTGCGCTGCTGGTGATGACCATTCTGCCGCTGATTGTGCTGCTGTTTTCGGTGTTTCAGAAGCAGCTGATCCACGTCAACCGCGAGGTGCGCGAGATCAACTCCAAAATCACCGGCAACTTCAACGAGGGCATCACCGGCGCCAAAACCATCAAATCCCTGGTGGTGGAGGACACCATCCGGCGGGATTTCGTGGCGGATACGGCGCGGATGCGCCGTAAATCGGTGCATGCCTCCCGCCTGCGCGGCCTGTTCGCCGCCACCATGAACCTGGCGTCGTCGCTGGCGCTTGCGATTGTGCTGTGGCGCGGCGGGTATATTGCCGCGGAGGAGGTCGGCACCTTCTCCATGTTCATGTCGTATGCACAGGGTATGATGGAGCCGGTGCGGTGGATCATCGATGCCATCTCCGATCTGATTACAACACAGGTCAATATCGAGCGGCTGATGCGGCTGCTGGAGACAAAATCCGACGTGCAGGACACGCCGGAGGTGGTGGAGCGCTACGGCGACAGCTTTTCGCCCAACAAGGAAAACTGGGAGCCGATGCGCGGCGACGTGGAATTCCGCGACGTGAGCTTCCGCTATCCGGACGGCGAGGACTATGTGCTGGAGCATTTCAACCTGAAAATTCCGTTCGGTACCAATATTGCCATCGTCGGTGAGACCGGCGCGGGCAAATCGACGCTGGTCAACCTGGTCTGCCGCTTCTTTGAGCCGACGGAGGGGCAGGTGCTGATCGACGGGCGCGATGCCCGCGAGCGGTCGCAGCTGTGGCTGCACTCGGCCATCGGCTACGTGCTGCAGACGCCGCATCTGTTCTCGGGAACCGTGCGGGAGAACCTGCTCTACGGTAACCCCGGGGCGACGGAGGAGCAGATTGACCGCGCCCTGCGGCTGGTTTCCGCGAAGGAAGTGGTGGATCGGCTGGAGAACGGGCTCGATTCGGATGTCGGAGAGGGCGGCGACCTGCTGTCCACCGGCGAGAAGCAGCTCATCTCCTTTGCCCGCGCCATTCTGGCGGAGCCGCGGATCCTGGTGCTCGACGAGGCGACGGCTTCGGTGGATACGATCACGGAGCAGAAAATCCAGTCGGCCATCGATACGATCATCAGCGGCCGCACCTCCATTGTGATTGCCCACCGTCTGTCCACGATCAAAAATGCCGACCTGATCCTGGTGGTGAAGGACGGGCGCATCGTGGAGCAGGGAACCCATGCGGAGCTGCTGCACCGCCGGGGCTATTACCATGCCCTGTATACCCGTCAGTATGAGGACGAAGCGACCTCGTCGCTGCTCGGCTGAGTAACCGATTTAGGAAGCTCCCGGGAGAAGGCTATAGCCTTTCTCCGGGAGCTGAGCGTGTCAAAAAGCTCTGTTTTTGACACGCTCGGAGGCTGTCTGAAAGGCTGCAGGGGCAAGGAGTGCGCCTC
>URYX01000130.1 GCA_900552225.1 uncultured Oscillospiraceae bacterium
CGGCCGGTTGCGGTCATACGTGCCGGTCGTGAGGAAATCGGTCAGGACGTTGTTCGCGTTCGACGCGCACACCAGCCGCCGGATGGGCACGCCCATGCAGCGGGCATAGTAGGCCGCGAGGATGTTGCCGAAGTTGCCGGTCGGCACGCAGACGTCCACTTTCTCGCCCATCGTGATCTGCTCCGCCGTGACCAGGTCGCAGTACGCCGACACATAGTAGACAATCTGCGGTACCAGCCGCCCCCAGTTGATGGAATTGGCGCTCGAGAACATCTTGCGCGCCGCAGCGAGCTTAGCACGCATCGCATCGCTGGTAAACAGCGCCTTGACTCCGCTCTGCGCATCGTCGAAATTGCCGCGGATGGCAAACACCGCCACATTGCTGCCCTCCTGGGTAGCCATCTGCCGCTTCTGCATCTCGCTGACGCCGGTCTCGGGATAGTAGACCAGGATCCGCGTTCCCTTGGCATCGCGGAAGCCCTCAAGGGCCGCCTTGCCGGTGTCGCCGGAGGTCGCCACCAAAATCACGATCTCGCGTCCCTCCGAGGTCTTGCCTGCGGAGACCCGCATCAGATGCGGCAGTATCTGCAGGGCCATATCCTTAAAGGCGCAGGTAGGACCGTGCCACAGCTCAAGCAGATAGGCACTGTCCGACAGCCTGTGCAGCGGGGCCACCGCCGGCGAGCGAAACCGGTCGGTATAAGCATCGCGCACGCACTCCTCCACCTCTGCGGCGGAAAAATCCGTCAAAAATCCGGAGAGCACGCGCACGGCACGCTCACGGTATGAGCAGCCGGACAAACGAACCAATTCCTCCATGGGCAGATGCGGGATTTCGCGCGGGACAAACAGACCGCCATCCTCCGAGATTCCCTGTGTAATCGCCTGGGCCGACGAGACCGCCAGCGCGGCGTTTCGTGTGCTTTGATACTGCATGGTCATTTCTCCCGTCCGCAGACGGACCGCTCCGTCTGTTGATTCATGCTTTAATCATAAACCATTTTAAAGCGCTTGTCAAAGCCGTCGCAGGAAATCGGTACAATTACCGAAAAACAATGCAGAGAGCAGGCTTTCCTTGTAATTTTTACAGAGCAGATATTCGTAGAACTGCAGCCAGAACCGCAATCCTCCGAAGCCCTCGGGCAATGCCGTCCCGTCCATATCTCCGCCGAGCGCCACCGTATGCTCTCCGCCGAGCGACCAGAAATGCTCCAGATGCCTCTCCAGCCCCTCCGGCGTCTGCTCCCCGAGATGCTCCTTCGCCAGGCACAGCCCCACGAGGCCGCCGCGCCGTACCATCTCCCGAAACTGCGCATCCGTCAGATTCCGCGGGTGCGCATGCACCGCCGCCGACAGCGAATGGGTAGCCGCAAACGGCCGCTCACACAGCTCCGCCACATCCCAAAAGCCGCGTTCGTTCAGATGAGAGACGTCAGGCACAATCCCGCAGCGCTCCAGCTCACGCACCGCTTGTTTCCCGAATAGCTTCAGCCCCCGCGCGTCCCCCGACAGCGATCCGTACCCCCATTCGTTCTCTCCGTTCCATGTAATGGTCATTAGCTTTACGCCTCGCTTCGCCAGGAGCCGCAGGCACTCCGGGTGCCCGCCGATGGCGGCTCCTCCCTCCACCGACAGCACGGCCGTGCAGTGCCCCCGCATCTCATCAGGATCCAGCCGTGCCGTGTCCCGGCAAATGCGCAGCTTCCCGCCGGAGCGCGCCTCCTCATCCTCCGCACGGTCCAGCAGCGCGCAGCACAGCCGCCAGGCATCCTCGCCCCGCACGCTGTCGGGAATCCAGGCGGCAAAAACCTGTCCGTATACGTCAAAAAGGTCGCTTCGCTCCCCGTCCACATGTCCCGGGTGAGAACGAAACGACCAATTTTTGGTAACACATTCATACAGTGTATCACAGTGCAGATCAAAAAGCCTCATGCAAATCCCCCGCTTCAAAAGCCCCCTGAATATGGTCGATTTCACAGGCCGCCATCGGCTGTGCCTTTTGCGTATACACTTCCACAACATCAAAGCGCGGCTGCAGGTCCGAAGCGTGTGTCTGCAGATAAAGCGCTGCGGTTTTGATGATTTTCCGCTGCTTGGATACGGTGACCGCCTCCCGCGGAGCATACAGGCTGTTGCCGTCGCGGGTTTTGACCTCGACAAATACAATATAATGCGCGTTCCTGGCAATAATGTCAATTTCTCCGAAACGGGAGTGAAAATTCACCGCCGCAATCTCATAGCCTTTATCTCTCAGAAAGCGCGCCGCCAGCACCTCGCCGGCCGCCCCGGACGATATGCCCGCCATTCAGCGTGTTCCCTCCGCTTCCAGAAATTTTCGCAGAAAGCTCATGCGGTGCACCGGCGACGGGCCGTACTGCCGCAGCGCCGCATAATGTGCCGCCGTACCGTAGCCCTTATGTTTGGCAAACCCGTACTGAGGATACAGCGCATCCAGCCGGTACAGCTCCCTGTCCCGGCTCACCTTTGCCAGCACGGAGGCCGCCGCAATCGACTCCGACAAGGCATCTCCCTTGACAACCGTCCGTACCGGCGCCGGCATGGCGGGCGGCACCTGATTTCCGTCCACCAGCGCCAGCTCCGGTGTCACCCCGAGCGCCTCCACCGCGCGGCGCATGGCCAGAAACGTCGCCCGCAGAATATTCTGCTCCTCAATCTCCTCCACCGAGGCCGACCCGATTCCGTAGGCCACGGCCTGTTCACAGATTACGTCAAACAGTGCCTCTCGCTTGGCCTCGGACAGCTTCTTGGAGTCGTTGAGTCCCGCAATCGGCCGATCGGGCGACAGAATCACCGCCGCCGCATACACCGGCCCGCACAGCGGGCCGCGGCCGGCCTCGTCCACGCCGCAAAACAGCGTCACGCCCCCGGCGCGAACCGCCGCATCAAATCCCGGATTCATCGCAGTCCGCCTCCTTTTCCGACGGAAACTCCAGCGTAATCAGCCCGAGCTTGCCGCCGCGGTATTCGTCGAGCAGCATGGAGGCCGCCCGTTCGGTATCCACCTCGCCTCCGGAGACCAGCATGCCGCGTCGTCGGCCGATAGCCTCCAGCAACGCATAGCTTTCCTCGGGCAGCTCGGTCAGGCGATACCGCTCCTTCAGACAATCCGCATACTCGGCCCGCAGCACCGTCAGCAGATCACAGGCCAGCTCCTCCGTCGGCAGGATCCGGTCGCGGATGGCACCGATAAAGGCCAGATGGCGTCCCACCTCATCGCTTTCAAACTTCGGCCACAGCACTCCCGGCGTATCAAGCAGCAGCATCCCGCCCTCGGCGGTAAACCATTGATTACCGCGCGTCACCCCGGGACGGTCCTCCGCCTTGGCCTTTCCGCCCTTGGAAAAACGGTTGATAAACGAGGACTTCCCCACATTGGGAATCCCCACTACCATGGCCCGGATCGGTCGGCCGACCATTCCCTTTTGATTCCACTGGGCACGCTGCTCCTTCAGCAGCTCCTCCGCCGCCAGAAGAATCCGCGCCAGCCCGCGGCCGGACTTGCAGTCCACCGCCAGAGCCGTAACCCCCTCGCGCGTCAGAAAGCGCACCCAGCGCGCGGTTGCCTGCTCGTCGGCCAATCCCGCCTTGTTCAGCAGCACCAGCCGCGGCTTGCCGGCCGTCAGCGTATTCAGCTCCGGATTGCGGCTGCTCATCGGGATGCGGGCATCGATCAGCTCAATGACGAGGTCGATCAGCGGCATCGTCTCCTGCATTTTCCGACGCGTGCGCGTCATATGTCCCGGGAACCACTGAATCGTTCCCGTCATCGGCTCTCCGCCGCCCATACGGCCGCCCCTTTCCTTCTCTCTCCGCCCGTTTTCAGCCATACAGACCGCCGAAATCCGGAGAAATTCTCCATACCGCCTTGCCCATGACGTCCTCGACATCCACACAGCCAATGGAGCGGCTGTCCTTGGAATTGTCACGATGGTCTCCCATGACAAACAGCTTGCCCTCCGGCACGGTCAGCTTCTCACAGGTCGGGCGGTTTTGACGATCCGCGTGATCGTAATACAGGTCATAGCTCTCCTCAAGCTTTTCTCCGTTCAGATACACCGCATCCTCCGTGACCTCGACCGTATCTCCCGCAACGCCGATAACCCGCTTGATGAGCGGCTCCTCCACGCGGCCGTTTTGCGCATGGTAGCGGTTGATGACCACGATGTCCCCGCGCTGCGGCTGATACAGCAGGCGGTACAGCACCAAATAATCGCCGTCCTGCAGCGTATTCTTCATCGACTCCCCGTCCACACCGGCCGTGCGGAACAGGCAGGCAAACAGAATTCCCACCAGCAGCAGCGAGGTGACGAGAATCTCCGCCGTGTCGTATAACGACCGCCGCCAATTCCAGGGGGCCGCATGCTTCGGGCCCTGCCGCTCCTCCGACGGCATTGGATATTCCTCTGTCAATTTGTCCTCCGTCATCTTCCGCCGAACCTCCCGTTTTCCGATTCCCACAGATAAAAAAACCGCCTCAAACCGAGCCAGCCACAGCGGCCCACTCTGTTTGAGGCAAAGTTTTTTCCGTCTTACTTCAGCAGTTCCTTAACCTTGGCCGCCTTACCGACGCGATCACGCAGATAGTACAGCTTGCTTCTGCGCACCTTACCGTAGCGCACCACCTTGACATCCGCCACGTTCGGGGAATGCAGCGGGAACACACGCTCCACACCGACACCGTAAGCAACACGGCGCACCGTAAACGTCTGGGTCACACCGCTGCCGCGCTTGGCAATCACGGTACCCTCGAACGCCTGAATACGCTCGCGCTCACCCTCGCGGATTTTCACATCCACGCGGACAACGTCACCGATTCCGAACTCCGGGACATTCTCCTTCATGCTGTCAGCAGTCATTACCTTCAAAGCATCCATTTTATGATCCTCCTAAATTCTCAGACATTCTTACCTGTGGTATCAGGCAGAGGACTGTCCGCTCTCATGTCGGCGCCGGGGCGCCCGCATTCGACCCCAAATGGGCATAAAATACCCACGGATTCTCAAATACCTGCTTATTTTATCACAACTTCTCCGGTTTGGCAAGTGCTTTTTTCATTTTTCGCGCCCTTTGCGCAAAAATATTTTCCGACACACGACCGCGGATGCGGGCGAGCCACACCAAAACCGGAAACGGCTGCTCAGACCCGCGGCACGATCTCTCCCGCGCTCTTGACGATGCAGTCCGACGGCGCAATTCCGCGGAAGGAGGTCAGCGGATACACCGCCGTCCGCCGTCCGATCACGGTTCCGGGATTCAGCACGCACTGGCAGCCGATATCCGCCCCGTCCCCGAGCATGGCCCCCACCT
>URYX01000131.1 GCA_900552225.1 uncultured Oscillospiraceae bacterium
AATTTATGCTGTTTTTGCGGCCTACGGACTTTTTTGACAGTCCGAAAAAGGCAGAGCATTCATTTGCTCTGCCTTTTTGACGACGCTTTGCTGTCTTTTCGGCCTGCGGCCTTTTCCTCCGGTATCTGCCTGCGGCTCCGTCAGACGGAGGGCCCGGACACCTCAAGCTGTGTCCGGATGTGCTTTTTGAGGGCCTCAAAGGAGGCATCGCTGATATCATGCTCGATTTTGCAGGCATCCTCCGTGGCGGTGGTGCTGTCCACCCCGAGCCATATCAGGAACTGGCTCAGCAGCGTGTGCCGCTCGTACATTTTCTGCGCTACCTCGAGGCCGGCCTCCGTGAGGGTGATGTATCCGTTCGGGTCCACCACGATATATTCGCCTTTCTTCAGCAGGCCGACGGCGCGGCAGACACTGGGCTTGGAAAAACTCATATATTCGGCCACGTCCAGGGAACGCACGGCGCCGTGCTTCTGATAGAGGATGTAGATGGTTTCGAGATACATTTCACCGGATTCCTGTAAATGCACGGCGACCTCTCCTTTCCGTTGATCGGTATTCTGTATTCGATATGCATATTATTTAGTATATCACGCGGTGCAGGAAAATTCAAGCAGTCGGAGGGGACTCTTTAAAAATTTTTTGGCGGCGGGGGCGAACGATTGACAAAACAGGAAAATGCGGGTACAATAGAGAATATGAGTGAGCTGAACAATCGCGTGCATCCCTTGCGGGATGTATGAGGAAAGTCCGAGCATCGCAGGGCGGGATAACGGCTAACGGCCGCCGAGGGTGACCTCAGGGAAAGTGCAACAGAGAGATACCGCCTGCGCACGCGCAGGTAAGGGTGGAAAGGCGAGGTAAGAGCTCACCGGCGCACAGGAGACTGTGCGGCCATGTAAACCCTATCCGATGCAACGCCGACTGAAACGATACACCGGCCCGGTGTGTTTCGACGGGCGGCTTGAGCTGTCTGGCAACAGGCAGTCGAGATAGATGATTGTTCACGACAGAACTCGGCTTACAGGCTCACTCATATTTTGCCCATCAGGCGGAGCAATCCGCCAAGAGACCGGCTCCCGTCTGCTGCCCTGTTGAAACAACAGGCGGCGGGCGGGGGCCGGCCGCTTTTTGCCCACAGGACCCGGTGTGCGCCGACGACAAAATCTTCAAATCCCCGACGATTTCCGCGGGATGGGGTTGCAGGGGCGCGGGGCGTATGTTATAATATTCTTCATATTAAGCAGAAAGGGTGTGCGTGCGAATGGAGCGCCGTGTGAGCCGGAAGGTATGGGTCGGGTCGGTGGCCGTCGGGGGAGATGCTCCGGTTTCGGTGCAGTCGATGCTGAATGCTCCCGCTGCGGATGTCGAGGGAAACGTGCGTCAGGCGCGTGCCCTGCAGGAGGCGGGCTGTGAGATCGTGCGCGTGGCGGTGCCGGACCGCGAGGCGGTACGGCTGATTCCCGCGCTGAAGGAGGCTGTCCCGATTCCCGTGGTGGCGGATATCCATTTTGATTATAAAATTGCGTTGGACTGTGTGGCGGCCGGTGTGGATAAAATCCGCATCAATCCCGGCAATATCGGAGACGAGAGCCGCGTCAAGGCCGTAGCGGACGCGTGCCGCACACATCACATCCCGATTCGGATCGGGGTCAACTCCGGCTCGCTCGAAAAGGAGATTCTGCGCCGGTACGGCAGCCCGACGGCGGAGGCTATGCGCGACAGTGCGCTGTACCATGCGCATCTGCTGGAGAAGTACGGCTTTGAGGATATTATTCTGTCCCTGAAATCCTCGCGTGTCGAGACGATGGTAAGAGCGTATGAGCTGACGGCGGAGGCCTGTCCGTATCCGCTGCACATCGGAGTGACCGAGGCGGGTACGCCCCGGATGGGACTGATCAAGTCGGCGGCGGGGCTCGGCTCGCTGCTGCTGCACGGAATCGGGGATACGCTGCGGATTTCACTGACGGCGGACCCGGTCGAGGAGGTGCGTGCGGGGATCGATCTGCTGAAGGCCATCGGGCTGCGCGGCGGGGAGCCGATGCTGGTTTCCTGTCCGACCTGCGGCCGTACCTCCATTGACCTGATCGGGATTGCCGGTGAGGTGGAGGAGCGGCTGCGGAACGTGCACAAGCCGATCACCGTGGCGGTGATGGGCTGTGTCGTCAACGGGCCGGGTGAGGCCCGGGAGGCGGATATCGGACTGGCGGGCGGAAACGGCCGGGCCGCGATTTTCCGCCGCGGAGAGGTGCTGCGGACGGTGGATGAGGCGGATGCCGTCGAGGCGCTGATGGAAGAAATCAATAAGCTGTAAACGGAGAAACGGCATGAAGGCAGATACTTTTTTGGACGTATTCGGGCAATATATGAAGCCGGAGCTGACGGCCCCGTTTGACGGGGGAACGGTGCTCCGGCTGTGGACGGAGCAGGAGCGGCGCGCCATCGGTGTGGCGGTGGCGCTGCCGGCTCCGGTGGAGGCGGAATGTATTTTTGCGGCCGAACGGGCGCTGGCGGAATCGCTCTGCCTGGCGCATGCGGAGATCGTGCCGCATTATCCGGCCGAGACGCTGAACGGAGAGTGCCTGCCGATGCTGGCGGCCTTTCTGCGCCGCCGCCAAAAGGCGGTAAACGGCACCTTTGACGGGGCCTCGGCAGCATGGGACGGGACGACCTTCCGGGTGACGCTGGCCTGCGGAGGGCGGAACATTCTGACAGCCACCCATGCGGACATGATGCTGCGCGATCTGATTACCGAGCAGTTCGGCTGCCACGCCCTGGTGGAATTCATCGGAGGAGACGAGGTGGACACCGCGCACGAGCATGTGCGGGAGCTGCGGGAGGATGCCGAACGGCAGGCCCGCGCGGAGGCGGAGCGTGCCGCCCAGGCCGCGGCTGCGGCTGCGGCCGCAGCACAGAAGCAGACTGCTCCGGCCGCACAGGTAAAGCCTCTGAAGCCGGACGATCCGGATGCCCCGCCGGCGGACGGACTGCCGGTCTATCTGAATACTGCGCGGCCGATGTTCGGCTCTCCGATCCGCGAGGCCCCCGTGCCGATGCGGCAGTTGGAGGCGGACGGCAGCGTTTATACGGTGTGGGGAGAGGTGTTCCATATCGATGAGCGCCCGAACCGCGACGGCACCAAGTCCCGCTATACGGTGGATATCAGCGACAGGACCAACTCGATTTCTCTGTCGCTGTGGCTGGATCACAAGCGCGATGCGGAGAAGATTGCGCAGGTCAGCTCGCTGAAAAAGGGAGACTGTCTGCTGGTGACGGGCACCTACGATTACGACGAATATGCCAAGTGCAATCTGATGCGGCCGAAGGCCGTTTCGACGATTGCCAAATATGTCAAGATGGACCGTGCCCCCGAAAAGCGGGTGGAGCTGCATGCGCACACCAAAATGTCCATGATGGATTCGGTGGTGGATACCGAAAAGCTGGTCAGGCAGGCGGCCATGTGGGGGCATCGCGCCGTGGCCATTACGGATCACGGCGTGGTGCAGGCGTTCCCGGACGCTATGACGGCCGCGGCCGACTGCGCCAAGGCGGGACAGGATATCAAAATTCTGTACGGCATGGAGGCATATTATGTCAACGACTCCGTGTCGGTGGTGCGCGGGGATGCCGTCGGGCCGCTGACCGGAGAGCTGATCGTGTTCGATATTGAGACGACGGGTCTCAGCGCGCAGAACGACCGCATTACCGAGATCGGAGCCGTGCGGATGCGCGGGGGAGAAATTGTCGAGGAATTCGATACCTTCGTCAACCCGGAACGCCCGATTCCCGCGAAAATCACCGAGCTGACGGGCATTACGGATGCCATGGTGGCGGATGCTCCGTCCGAGCAGGAGGCGCTGCGGCTGTTTTACGGCTTCTGCGGGGAATGCCGTGTGCTGGTGGCGCACAATGCCGAGTTCGATACCGGGTTTATCCGCAATACGGCGGAGCGCTGCGGCATGGATTATCCGTTTACGGGGTTGGATACACTGGCCATCAGCCGCTCGCTGTATCCGCATCTGAAAAATCACAAGCTGGACACGGTGGCCGATTATCTGTGTCTGCCGCCCTTCCAGCATCACCGCGCCTGCGACGATGCCCGCGTATTGGCGCAGATTATGCAGCATCTGATCCGCGACATGAAGGAGACGCGCGGCATCGAGGCGGTCGAGCAGATCAACACCCAAATTTCGGGTGTTGATTTCAAAAAGACCCGGCCGTACCATATGATCCTGTTTGCCAAGAATCAGGCCGGACTCAAGCACCTGTATCAGCTGGTCAGCTGGTCCAATTTAGAGGGCTTTTACAAGAAACCGCGGGTAACCAAAACCGAGCTGATGCGGCACCGCGAGGGGCTGCTGGTGGGCAGTGCCTGCGAGCAGGGCGAGCTGTTCCGCGCCATTGTGGCGGGCAAGCCGTTCGGAGAGCTTTGCTCCATTGCGGAATTCTACGATTTTCTGGAGGTGCAGCCGCTCGGCAACAACGCCTTTATGCTGCGCGACGGGACCGCCAAGGACGAGGAGCAGCTGCGCAATTTCAACCGTACCGTCCTGCGGATCGGGGAGAAGCTCGGCAAGCCGGTGTGTGCCACCGGTGACGTGCATTTTCTGAACAAGGACGACGCGATTTTCCGCACGATCCTGCAGGCGGGGCAGAAATACGCGGATGCCGATCTGCAGGCCCCACTCTATTTCCGTACCACGGAGGAAATGCTGGCGGAATTCTCCTATCTCGGGGCGGACAAGGCGCATGAAATCGTTATTGACAACCCGAACCGGCTTGCCGACCAGATGGACGTGCTGCTGCCGATTCCGAAGGGAACCTCCCCGCCGCATATTGCGGGAGCCGACGAGCAGCTGCAGGAGATCACCTGGAGACGGGCCAAGGAAATCTACGGTGACCCGCTGCCGGAGATTGTGGAAAAGCGGCTGTCGCGTGAGCTGACCGCCATCATCAAAAACGGATTTGCCGTGATGTACATGATCGCGCAGAAGCTTGTCAAGCGCTCGGAGGAGCTCGGGTATCTGGTCGGCTCCCGGGGCTCGGTCGGCTCCTCGTTCGTGGCCAGCATGGCCGGTATTTCGGAGGTCAACCCGCTCGAGCCGCACTATATCTGCCGGAAATGCCGCTATTCCGAGTTCGTCACCGACGGCTCGGTCGGCTCGGGCTTTGACCTGCCGCCGAAGGTGTGTCCGCGCTGCGGGGAGCCGCTGTGGCAGGACGGACATGAGATTCCGTTCGAGACCTTCCTCGGATTTGACGGCGACAAGGCCCCGGATATTGATCTGAACTTTGCCGGCGAATGCCAGA